>DATHPV010000030.1:0-6301 GCA_035483495.1 Puia sp. | reverse complement strand
CCTCCATCGGGATCGTGAAAGGGAAGTCTTTTGCTCCGGATGCAAGGATGAAGAAGATTCTTACGGATGCTGCAGCGATTGGAAATGCAACTGCCCGGATGCTTAACATAAATCCAAGACCATCTGAGGGTTTCTCTTATTATCCGGGTTCGAATTGGACGAATATGTTATTCGTGGGAGGTTATGAATTCGAAACGCCACCACCAATGCTTACCAAAGAGGGATTTAAACCCTTCCCGGAGACTGGTGCACGAACTCTTAATTCCCGAACCCTATTCTTTGGTGGCTATACCGGCATTACACCAGCTATGTGTATGCGCGTTCCAGGCATCGGGTCTCAATATCTCATAGCATCCCTGGACGCTAACAGCAACTACTTTGATGGAGCAAAGACTTATAAAGTGGTACTGCCGAAGGGAATTCCTGAAAAAAACTTCTGGTCTATAATATTATATGATAATCAGACCCGTTCCATGCTGCAAACCGGTCAGCCTTATCCAAAAGTAGGAAGCCTGAATTATCCACGACCTGCTGCAGAAGCAGCTGCCGATGGCTCAACTACGGTATATATCGGACCTAAATTACCGAACGGTGTGAAAGATAGTAATTGGATACAATCAGTTCCGGAAAAAGGATATTTTGTTTGTCTCAGATTATATAGTCCGCTCGAACCGTTTTTCGATAAGAGCTGGCGCATCAGCGAGATAGAACCTGTGAAGTAAAAAAAAGCCATGCAGGTTAATTACTTGCATGGCTTTTTTTTGCTGTCAGGAACGATTTTAGACCACCAGATATTATTGTAAGCCTACTGCTCCGATGGTAATTTTAATTGGCATTTGTTACTTTAATTAAACGGGTTCCGTACCGCACAATATTCATTTTTTGAATTCGTTTCATTTTTTCACCGGGAATTTATTGGATCGCCTTCACTGTAATATCATAGCCATGTCAAACGGCTATCAGTAGGCTATTAAGTCCAGATCAAGTCCAGTCTAGATTGGACTTGATCTGGACTTGATCTGGACTTGGTCTCTTACTGGTAGGAACCTGATAGGGTTGGAATCATAACCTGAGTCTATAATTTAAAAATTATTCTTTTATGGCAAGACAACGAGACGCCAAATTAATCGGAACAGTGGGTAATGTGATTTACTATAATCATATGGGTGAATTTTGCATGCGGGCGAAGCCTGTCAGTGTTCGAAGAACTGAGGCATCTGTACACAGCGGATTAAATTTTGGTAGGGCAAGTAAGATCAGCAAGCAGATTCGAAATATCGTTGATCAGATAAATCCATCGAAATCAAATGTCCAGGCTTATCGTCTAAATGCAGCGTTGCATACGCTCATAAGTTGGATAGAAAAAAAGGACGCAGCTTCTATTAAGATGCCCGACAAACTCCCTTTTATTTATAGATTCCAGTTCAATGATCAGTCAGATCTAAGCAGCATAACAGCTATTCAACCAAATGTTAAAACAACAGTTCCAGGGATTACTGAAATTGATATATCTCCTCTCGTCCCCAGTCAAAACCTGCACGCACCTGCTAACACGGACAGTATAATACTCAAAATGATTTTGATGGGCGTGAACCTGGCAAAAGCAGAAACCGAAAAGATTGGAAGTGCGGAGATACAAATACCTTATTCAAACGGAATATTTAATCCACCGGTAATATCGATACCAAATTCTCCAAAACGAGGCGACATCGTAATTGTGGTCATGGCTGTTCAATATATAGTGAACAAAAAAGGAGAAGTTGAATTGCTGAACGATATAAAGAAAATGCCGTGCGGAGTTTGTTGGGCGAAATACAATTAAATTCAAAAGCAGCAAAAAAATAAAAATATAAGGATTGGTCTGCTTTTATGTAATTCTTAATCATTGTGGAAATTCTGTCGTCATTACTTTATATAAAAGTTTCAACTTTTCTGTAAGCTGACCTGTTGGTTTCTTGTCAGCACTTAAAATATCCACTGTTCCAAGTTTTGAAAATTGTATTTCGCCTAAAAATTCAAACATGAGTGTCTGAAATGCGTAGCTAAAATGAACGTCCGACTTGGATGGTTTATCTGGAAAGAATAAACTAATATCAAGTTCATTGTTGTTTCTCTTGTAAGTAAATTGAATGTTGTCTGTCGGAATTGATTTGCCGTCAAAAGTCAAACTGTCGCGCAGGAATGAAGGAGGAGCAAATGAAAAGATGTTGTACTTATCTGTCTTCGGAGACTTTTTTACAAGTTTTTCAATTGTTGGAAATTTAGTTTTGTCCCCAAAAGCAGTAATATAAATTTGAGATACTTTTTTTCCGCCAGTAAAAGTCGCAAGGCAACCGAGTCCGAGTCCGGGAAAATATTCGTTTAGTTTGTCGTTGACGCTTTTAAGCAACTGAGCCGAATGAAGTAAACTGTCGGAATTGTCAACATGAGAAACAAAATAGTTCCAAAACTTTGTTTCTAAACCGTCGGAAAATAAATTGAATTTCATTTCTGTCTTTTTCGCAGAAACTGTCTGCGAGATTAAAATCAACAGGCCGATTGTAAGTTGTACAAATATTCGTCGTTTCGTCATATTACCAAACATTGTGTGGCGGGCCGTTATAATTAAGTCACTTTTGTTCTGAAATATCTTTTACCGGAATACCCAATGTTCATTGTTATTCGGTTAAGTTCCAACAACACAAAACCTAATGTCGGTTGTAGTTTTGTCTGTCTACTTGATGAATTTTACACCAGTCATCAATTTTTAGAGGTCGTTCTTTGCCTTTTAAAATGGGGTCTAATAGTTCAAATTGCTTGTCTGTCAAATAAACCGCATTGCCGTCATTTCCGCCATTTACAAGATAAAGTCGTTCGTCGTTATCTTGTAACTCTAATTGATCGTTAATTATTTCTGCAAATCGCTGTGCTGCTTCGCCCCAACCGGAGCTATTAAAGTTTTTGAAAATCACATACTCTTTTCCGTTCAGGGTGATGAAATGATTTAAGCCTTTTTCGTTGTCCCAATCCTCGATATGATTTGAAATCTCAGTTTTGAAATTCATTTTTTCAAATAAAGTCTTCATTGCTTCAAGTTGCCAAATAAATCCTCCTTCTTCAAATAAATCTTCACCATCAAAGTGATAGTGTCTATACTCTTTTGAGTTGTATGGACTTTCGTCAAATGAGACACTCCCTAAATAATTTAACCTGGTTAATGAGTCAATTAAATCCTTTTTTATTTCTGGAATGTCACTTAATTCTGCATACTTAAAATAACCTAGTTCATCTAATTTTTTAACTATTTGATCTGGGTCATAATTCAGTTTTAATTCACTTGATTTTTTCTTAAAGAAGTCAAAAAGTCCCATAATTATATATAGAGATTGTGAGAAAACGGGCAGCTATATTGTCAAAAGGCTACTTTTTATTCGTAAATACAAGGCCTCCGAATGTCGAAATCCATTTATTACCATTGTTATCAATCAGCACATCTGTAACCGTATTATTTGGAATTATTGAGTTTGATATATTGTATTGTGTAAACTCACTCCCATCAAATGAAACAAGTCCGTTACCATTTGTCGCCAACCATACTTTACCAGCATTGTTATCCACTGTTATATTCCAGATAACACCACTCGGAAATACACTAATAGCATTGGAGCTGTCTAATTTCATTAAATAATGATTGCCTCTGGTTCCCAGGCCTGCCCAGATATTACCTTTCAAATCGCCTTTTATAGACGTAACATCATCCTCCGGAATATTGGTATTAGCACTATTGAGTAAGCTCCAATTACCATTTACTACTTTATTAATTCCTTTATCGGTGGCAATCCAAATAGTTTCATCGTTGCCGACATAAACTTCTTCTACATTATCTGAAGCTATTTTGGAATTGGTAGTGTCGTATTTCGTCCAGTCTTTACCATCATATTTTATTAAACCTCGAAACGTGCAAAACCATATAACTCCATTTTTGTCAACGCATATTTTTCGAATCAGTTTTAAAGGGGAATTGGTGGTATCAAACTTTGTCCACACTTTACCATCGTACTTTAAAATACAGTCGAATGATTGAACCCAAACGTTATTAGCTTTGTCAACGTTCATTCCAGTTGTCCAGGTAGTATTATTTCTGCCGGACAAAGCCTGCACATTCAAACCACTAAATATTTGCCAATGATCGTCATCAGCTATACGTACGAGTCCATGGTCTGTGCAATACCAAATTACGCCATTTGAATCCATAGCAACATTTCTTGATAAATTGGCAGGAATCATTGAATTACTGAAATTCCAGAGTTTCCAAACTGCCTTTGTTTTTCGATATTTTACAATGTCGGGATGATTGGACGTGTTTGAATTTATAACCGGCTTGGCAACCAGTTGCTTTTCATTCAAATAATTTACGGAAAGCTTTGAATTATTGAAGGTTATCTGAAGCATTGCAGAAAAGTTTACAATATGACTATTCTGTTTTCCAGGCGTCCAACCTGTCATTTTATTGACTACGTCTTTTATTTTTGTTGACGAAACGCTTGAAGAATTATTACTTACACTCATACAGCAGGCTCTACCACTGGTGTCAATCAGGATTTGTATTTGAATGTTTCCATTAAAATCCTGAAACATCCCTGTAAATTCTTTTTCAAAATACTCCTGCAAAGAGCCATTGAAACTGGGTGCTTGTTCTGCTCTGAAAAATAGTGGCCCTCTCACACTACATTCGGAAAAGGTTTGTCCAAATAAATGTGTAAATGTCGAAAAGAATAAAAATACTGCTATGGAAATGTAAGGTCTCATAGATTTCGTTTACCCACAGCCAAAGTACTAAAGTTCAATAGAATACCAAATACACAAATACCCTTAGGTGGCGGGCTAATGCCAATGACAGTGTTAGCATACGCCTGCTTCTTTCAGGATTTCAGAAATCCTTTTTGCCCTGTTGAATACCATAAAATGACCGCCATCCTGGATTAAATAGTCAACCTTAGCATCTTTGATTGGTAATACCTTGTCCTTGCCCCCATGGATTCTGACGATGCCAGGTGGACTTTCAGTACGATTCCATTTCAGCATAGAATCAATAGCCCATTTCGAAAAATGAGGATCTGTGCGCCTCATTAATTGATTAAAAAACAAACTTTCATCTTTTGTCTCTACGCCGAAAAAAGAAGATATAAACCGAGGGACACTATTTAGTTTTTTTGCCGGGATTAATTTATTAATTCTAATTCTGCCTGCGAGTCGATAGTGCCAGGGCAGTTCAAACTTTGACGAAATACTTGAAATTAAGATTGTACTCTGGGGCTTCAGTACACTCGCAATTTCTGTTGCAAGCATTCCGCCAAAGGATAAGCCTATGATGCAAAATGTCCTGGAAGTATTGATACCTTCTGCCAATCTAAGAGCATAAGATCGTAATGACTCATTTGGTTTAGGTGTAATCCAATCCAGATAATGAACATTATTCCCTTTACTGAACGTCAAATTTCGAAACACAGTTCGGTCGGCCCCTAATCCACTAATTAAATAAACATCCACTTAAATATCGTTTTGGGTTACAGCTATCGTAGCATTAATTGACTTTAATTCAAAAATGTGATTATAGCTTCGTCATTCTTTGTCGCCTCAGAATAGATTTCTTTTACAACGTTAAAATAGTCAGTCAGATAGTCGACCATTTTATTGTTCTCCCAAGAAGTTGGATAAACTTCCAGTTCCATCATTTTCTTTGCGTCATATCTGCTTCTAAGATCGTCAATCGAGATTTTGGCAAGTTGAATATTCAATTCCTTTACTTGTTCCGGTGTCAAATATTGTCCCGGGCCATAACCTAAGTCTTGGTCATCGTTAATTGTCTGTCCACTTAAAAATACTTTTTTTAACGGGTGGTCAGAGTTTCCAAAACTTTGTCCAGTCAGCAAAAATATTATACCATCCCATGACTTGTCAATGTCTACCCGTTTTGGATCTTCTCCGGCTGATTCATCCTCATAAATCCTTTTTTCTAATAAAGTACTATCTTTTAAGTATTCGTCAAGCTCTGTTCGTGTCACTCGAAGAAAGTTTCCAATCATACTCATAATGTCATAAGATTATCGGTTATGTAAAATCGTCTCTTGAATTTCGGAGTACTTCCAAAAAGGTTGCAAACAATTTTATGGCTTTGCGAAGAATTGGTATCTGAAATTCGTTTAGCCCGGAACTGCTAATAAATTTATAATTAAAAGTCCATTGTTATTCGGTCAAGCCCCAATAACACCAAACCTAATGTCGGTTGTAGTTTTGTCTGTCTACTTGATGAATTTTACAC
>DATHPV010000029.1:0-4539 GCA_035483495.1 Puia sp. | reverse complement strand
GCTGGTCTGAGTCTCCAGTATACGCTTCCCAAGGGATATTTCATGGGAGGAAATATAGTATACAATGATTTGTCGAATGCTGACGCCAGTGTACTGACTCAGTTTAATACACCTAAAATCAAATACAATCTTTCGTTTGGGAATTATACCATAAAAAAGGTATTTGGATTTAACCTTACTTATCGCTGGCAGGAGAGTTATTACTATTCATCTTCGTTTGTTTCAGGAAACACCGCTGCATTCGGTGTACTTGATGCGCAGATCAGTATGAAACTTCCGAAAATGAATAACAGCATGATCAAGATCGGTGCAAGTAATATCCTGAATCATTATTACACAGATGCTGTGGGAAATCCGCAGGTTGGTGGGCTTTATTATGTGAGTCTGGGGTACAACGTATTTTAGAAGTGTGAGAGTGTGAGAGTGTGAGAGTAAATTTTTTCACACTCTCACACTTTCTTCTTTTGCGTCAGACATTAAACCGAAAATGCATCACGTCTCCGTCTTTAACCAAATAATCTTTTCCTTCGATCCGTAGTTTGCCGGCTTCGCGACAGGCCGCTTCAGATTTATATTTTATAAAATCGTCGTAAGCAATCACTTCCGCTTTAATAAAACCCTTCTCAAAATCGGTATGTATAACGGATGCTGCCTGTGGTGCTTTCCAACCCGCATGAATAGTCCATGCCCTCACTTCCTGAACACCGGCGGTGAAATAAGTTAGCAATTCAAGCAGGGTATATGTGGAACGTATAAGTTTATTCAGTGCCGGTTCCTTCATATGGTATTCTTCCATAAACATAGCCTTATCGTCCGCATTATCCAATTCCGCAATCTGTTGTTCAATGGAATTATTCATTACTATGATCTGCGCATGTTCCGCATCGGCTGCTTTTTTCAGGGCGTCAGAAAAACGATTTCCTGTGTGCATTGAAGCTTCATCTACATTCGCAACATATAAGACAGGCTTGTCAGTAAGCAGGAACAGATCTGCAATAGCCGTTTTGTCATTTTTATCCAAATTCAACTCACGGATATTTTTTCCCTTTTCAAGATGTTCCTTGCATCTTTTCAGAACTTCAAATTCAGCTTTCTGTTTTGGATCTGCGGTCCTCAATAATTTTTCAGACTTCTGGTACTTTCTTTCCACGCCATCCAGATCCTTAAGTTGTAATTCTGTATCAATAATTTCCTTGTCGCTTACCGGATTGATGGCGCCTTCATCACGAAGAATATTTTCATCTTCAAAACAACGAATAACATGTACAATGGCGTCAACCTCACGAATATTCGCCAGGAATTTATTTCCCAGACCCTCTCCTTTACTAGCACCTTTAACCAGGCCCGCGATATCGACAATTTCAATTTGTGTTGGAACAATTCTGTCCGGATGAACAAGTTCCGCCAGTCTACTCAGACGCTCGTCCGGAACGTCCACCAGGCCGACATTAGGCTCTATTGTACAAAACCGGTAATTGCTGGCCTGGGCTTTCGCACTGGTGCTTACTGCATTAAACAGCGTGGATTTTCCTACATTCGGTAATCCTACGATGCCTGCTTTCAATGCCATGGGAATTCAATTTTTAAATCTTTTAAATCTGTTTGTTTTTGCGCCCGCAAAGATAGAAGTATTTGAGGGATCGTTATTTATTTACTTATATTCAACTCACAATAAGGGATATGGCACTCAACCTGCTCTGGATTATTTTTTTTCTGCTCGCTTTTGTTACGGCTCTCATCCGATTGATCTTTTTTGGAGATACCGAAATATTTAAGACAATTATCGACGGAGTTTTTGATTCTGCCGGAACCAGCGTGCAAATAGCGATAGGACTGATTGGCGTTATGGCTATGTTTCTCGGGTTTCTGAATATTGGTGAGAAAGCGGGAGCCATTAATTTTCTATCCCGTATCATAGGACCTTTTTTCAATAAGCTTTTTCCGGAGGTTCCAAAAAATCATCCGGCTATGGGACATATGATGATGAATTTTTCTGCCAATTTATTGGGCCTTGACAATGCTGCTACACCTTTTGGATTGAAAGCCATGAAAAGTTTGCAGGAATTAAATCCGGATAAGGATCAGGCATCCAATGCGCAGATCATGTTTATGGTATTACATGCATCGGGATTAACAATCATTCCCGTGAGTATTATTGCACAACGGGCTATTCTAAAGTCGCACGATCCCACCAGTATTTTCATACCCTGTATGATTGTCACTTTTGTTGCAACCGTTGTCGCTCTGACAGTCGTGGCAATAAAACAAAGAATTAATTTATTTCAACCAGTTGTTTTTTTGTGGCTGGGAACGATTACCATATTGATCGGAGTACTTGTTTACTTTCTTAATTTACATAATTCATATATAGACCCATTTTCTAAAGTATTCAGCAACGGGCTCATTTTATTATTATTCGTTGTTTTCATAGTGGGTGGATTGGTAAAAAAGGTGAACGTGTATGAATCTTTTATCGAAGGCGCCAAGCAGGGCTTCCAGGTTGCTGTAACAATCATACCTTATATGGTGGCGATGCTGGTTGCGATAAGTGTAATTCGGAGTTGTGGTATACTTGAAATTCTGACTAATGGAATAGGATCGTTTTTTCATTTGCTGGGTATCAGATCAGATTTTGTTCCGGCATTGCCCACCGCGCTGATGAGACCACTGAGTGGTGCTGCCGGGAGGGGAATGATGATTACCGCCATGCAACAGTACGGACCAGATTCTTACATCGGCAAACTCACCTGTATTTTTTACGGGACTACAGACTCCACATTTTATATTGTCGCACTATATTTCGGCTCCGTTGGCATCAGTAAAGTGCGCTATACCATTCCCGTATCACTGTTGGCGGACCTTTCGGCCATAGTAACTGCAATTTTGATTTCGTACATTTTCTTTCAAACTTAAAACTCAGTTGATATCACGACCTAAAACTCGTTTTTGGAGGTAATATTTCAATAGATCTGAAAGTGAGGGATTATTCTAATGAATAGTTGAGTTAGTTTCAGGCTTTAAGCTTTGGGCTTTGAGCTTTGATCAAATAAATCAAACTTAGTTTTCGGCCGTCGATCTTCCAGCCATTTGAAATTTCTGAGTCTCATTTCATCCAGATTCACTTTTTTGATCGGATACATAACCCCATCGGCATCCTGGCGAAGTACTACTTTATTCAACTGTTTATTCACAAAAATCAAATCAATGATATCGGCTTTATTTACGCGATTTACTCCAACCAATTTCAAACTATCGTCTTTAATGAAGTATACTGCCTCCGCACTTCCCCGGGATCGCATATAATCGATTACACCATTTTTAAAGTAGCCATTGAGTGTATTCCCTTTAACCTGATTATACATATTTGTATAACTTTTGCCAACCACAAGACTATTTTCAAAAACATAAAGGCGGTCAGGTTTTTTATTTTTTGTATACAAAAACATGGTGTCGCCTGTAACCTGATATCCGCCGGCCCATGAAATCGGATTATTGAACATCCTGAAAATCGAATCAAGACCTGAATAGTAAACACTGTCTGCCACGGCCTGAAGCGAATCGGAGAATATTTTTACGTGATGATAAATCTGTAAAAAACGCAAGCTGCTGTCGTTCGGATTTTTTGCAGTTCGCAAAATTGGCATTCCCTGAACAGAGTCCTGTGTTTTTAATACTGAATCCGGAATGGGGGCGGAATACACAGTATCTCCTGTGATATAAATTGAATCTTCATCCTGTTTCAAAATGATAATCGGCTTTTGAGTCGCAAAAAATGTATTGTTTTTTTTGTTGGCAACCATCAGGTTTGAAATCAAAGTCAGATTTTGAACGGTATCAGAGAAAACCGCATTTCCCCTGGCCGTACTGATTCCTGTACTGTCGTCAAATTGAATACTGTCGGCGACAATGGTTTCTGAATTGTCTTTGATGGTAGTTCTTTTTGTAAAGTGTGCCTTATGATTTTTAAGATCATAAAATCCTTCACTTGTATTTATGGTACGACCGCTGCTGTCTTTAATATAGGTGCCTGTAATAAATGTAGCTATCTGGGTTTCTGAATTGTAAGGAAGAGAATCTGTTTTAAGGGTATATGCCGGATCCACCAAAACGACATCTTTTTTGAAAAACATTTGCCTGGTATCCGCATAATATGTTCCTTCCTTACTGGTCACAGTTGTATTCTGGTTTACTACTTTACCGCCGTTGTAGTAATCGCCTATATGCAAATTCATATCGTAATGCAATTCGTCGGTGGTGAGAGTACCGCTGCCGTCTTTTAACACGACGTTCTTCTGGAAGATTATGTTTTTGGTATCAACATAATATTTCATGTAATCTGAAAAAATGTCTGTTGAATCCTTGTCATTTATGTGTACGTGTCCAAAGGCTTCAATGAAATTGTCCTTATGATTCATAGCAAGACTGTCTGTATAAAAAAAAGTCTTTTCACTCTGGAGTTTTACGTGACCAAAAAGTGATTGGATGGCGACCGAATCTTTATGGAAATCACGCAGGGTATCTGAATGCCAGATATAAACA
>DATHPV010000028.1:0-10187 GCA_035483495.1 Puia sp. | reverse complement strand
TGAAGTTTACATCATCCGGCATATCGACAAACAGAGAATGGTAGTACACGGGGGCGTCGACCAGTCGCGCGTTAAAACCAGACTTTATGCCTAATTTTTTGCCCAACGGTGTGCCGGAATATCCCTGATTAACCGCCATTACTAATAGGTTTTACGGATAGGTGATTTGAGATTTTTTTTGTGCATGCTTCATGGCATGATTATATAATCTGAATCATCATGAAAATCTTTTCGTGGGTAATTGCAATCTCCTTCGTATTGTTTACGTCATGCGAAAGTCTGAAAGAATCTTCTAAATATCAGTTTGTAGAAGGGTATTACAAAGTACCTCTCAAAGGTAAGAAAGAGAAACTCTATGTGTTAACCGGCAGTGACACTATTAAAGCATATAGTAAGAAGGATATAGATGGGATTAAAATAGATACTTCCCATGCTTTTTTATTTGCTTTTCCTTCTGTGAAACCAAAAGATTTTCAGGGATTTACTTTTACCAGAAATACTTTTGATTTTGACGTGCTCACAGTTCTTTTTAAATACCGGTTTCCGGTGAAAGGGTTTCCACCGCAATTAAATGCCAGTTTCAATGGCGCCATTTATATTGGTTACCGCACAGATGTTTACAAACTTTCTTATCATACAACGCCCCTTCACTATATGAAAAGGTCGATCACCCATATTGGTTATAGCGTTGGTGTTTTTTCGGGATTTGGTACCGCAAGAATCGATGAATACGATACTGAAGGTGCGTTGTCATATGAGTATGATGGCCTTGTAAATCTAACCGGCGTAGCCGTCATTGCCGCCATTGATAAATTAACCGCCGGATTAACTTTCGGAGTTGATCATTTGCTCGATAAGAACAGCGCAGTATGGATCAATAATGCAAAACCGTGGATAGGGTTGAGTTTGGGACTAAATTTGAACTGATTGGTCGTCACTATTTTTTGCGGCTATCAGTGCTCTCCGTTTCCATCATATTTCCTTCATCCTCCATACGATTCACTCTTTCAGTGTATTTTTCTGAAGCTTTGTCTGACTGTTCCTTTGCCTTCCTGCTATGACCATGCGCGGCCTGAGCGTGATGGGCTGCTTTTTCGTGATTTCCTTCAGAAGCATGTTTTGCCGCCGTTCTGTGATGCTTTGCTGCTTCCTCATGGTGAGAAGCAGACTGTTCGTGATGTTTCTGTGGCATATAATTACATTTGGATATGTATTGAAATATCCGGGCCACGGGTTATCTGTTAGAATGTTCATGACTATGATTACATTCATCTCACATATGATGAGAATAATCTACAAACGGGTAATATAATTTAAAAAGCTTAAGTTACAGTGAGGCAGGAAATGACTTGCATCAGGCATAAAGAAAAATATTGAACCTCTCTGAGCAAATTAAAATGTTTACTGCATCCAGCCATCAAAAGTTGGAAAAATCCATAGTAAGGTTAATACGTTTATTGGAGACAAAACAAGATTACATTCATTTATTAGGACTCTTTTACAGTTATTTCGGCGGCGTAGAATGTCTAGTTGAATCGCAGGACTTAAATATTAATTTGCCTGATTTTATGGAAAGGAGGAAAGCGTCCTATATATCAGAGGATATACTTGCGTTACAGGGTCAGGTCCCCGAATTAGTTCATGGCAACCAACTGCCGAAAGTCGAGGACGCGTTCCAGGCTTTAGGAGCGCTTTATGTGATGGAAGGTTCTACGCTGGGGGGCGTACATATTGGAAAAATGATTCAAAAAAAATTGCCGGACTGCGAGAACGCATTCCGCTTTTTTTCAGGCTATGGAGAGCAAAACATGAATATGTGGGAGAAGTTTAAGGAAGTATTAAATGGGATCACCGGAAGTGAAAATAATGTAAATTCTGTTTTATCGGGTGCCGAGGATACCTTTCAGAAATTCGGGGAGTGGATAAATTTCAATGAACATGTTGTATACCGACCTGAGTAATTGTGACAGCGAACAGATTCACATACCTGTAAAAATTCAGAATCATGGTTTCCTGATTGCCCTGGATGACAATCTGACTATTACGCATTGTACCAGAAATATCGAATATTTTCTGAAGGTAGTCGCAGAAAAACTCCTGGGTAAGTCAGTAACTGTGCTCGAGGAATTGCTGGAAAGTTCAAATTCTGATCCATTTATTAGTCAACTGATTAAGACGGGGATGACAATAAAAGGGTTTGCTCCCTTAAATCCATATCCCGTTTATGTTCAAAAACAATATTTCAATCTGATAATTTCAAGGTCGGGTGGGTTTTATGTACTTGAATTTGAACCTGAAATGTCAGACATCAAAAAAAACTTTCAACAGTTTATCGGCTCATCGATTTCTGAAATGCTGGCCGATGCAAATTTGGAGCAGCTGCTTACAAATACGGCCGCTGAGATAAAAAAGATTATTGGCTATGACCGGGTGATGATTTATAAATTTCACAACGATGGACATGGAGAAGTGATAGCCGAAGAAAAGAACCCTGAATTATCACCGTTTCTAGGTTTGCACTATCCAGCATCCGACATTCCAAAACAGGCAAGGGATTTATATAAAATCAATCTGACAAGGCTCATTTCCAATGTGCATGTCGAACCTACTGATATTCTGAGTCTGATGGACTCGAAACTTTACCCATTGGACTTAACCCATGTCGGATTAAGGGCTGTATCGCCGATTCATATTCAGTATCTGAAAAATATGGGTGTTGATTCCAGTTTCAGTATATCCATCGTGGATAAGGGTGAGTTGTGGGGATTGGTAGCCTGTCACAATTATACTCCGAGGTATATCAATTACAGAGAAAGAGAGATGTCAAAACTGATAGGTCAGGTCCTTTCTTCGGCGCTGGGATTCAGAAAGAACAAACAAGACGAAGCCAAAAAATACCTGTTTAAACTTAATGTGGACGAACTGGTTCGAAAGCTGGTTCGGGAAGATAGTTTGATTGAAGCACTTTGCGGTCATCAAGTCAATTTGCTGGATGCAGTGGACGCCGGAGGTGCGGTACTTTTTTACGACAGAAGTATTCACAAAATTGGAAAGGTTCCACCGGAATCTTTTTTAATAAATCTGCATCAATGGCTACAGAAAAATACAGACCAGGTTGTATTTCACACTGATAATTTATCTGAAGTATTTGAGCAGGCTGCGGAAGTAAAGGAAACATGCAGTGGCATTCTCTCCTGCAGGATAAACAGGGAACTTGAGGAGTACATGATCTGGTTTCGGCCTGAAGTGATCAGCACCATTCAATGGGCGGGTAATCCAGACAAACCTGCATTCGCAGATCCATCCGGTAAATTACAAATTTCACCCAGGAAATCTTTCGAGATATGGTCGCAGAATGTTCGGTTGACATCACGGCCGTGGACGACTGAAGACATTGAATCGGCCAACCATTTAAGGGAAGAAGTCAGTTTCACCATCAACAAAAAAGCTTCTGAACTCAGGGTCCTGAATGAAAAGCTGAAAGCCGCCTACGACGAGCTCGATACGTTTAGTTACACCATTTCACACGATTTAAAAAATCCACTTAGTTCCATCAAAGGCTTTACTGAACTGCTCCTTCTTGAAGAAAATACTTCACCAGAGGATCTAAAATTTATGCTTACAAGGGTACTAGCAAATGCGACTAAAATGGAACTGATGATTAAGGAGGTGCTGGACTATTCCAAAGCTACTGCACAGTCCATTACCAGAAAGACAGTCAATATGAGGGAACTTCTTGAAGAAATCAAACAAGAGTTAATCGTTGGTACGAAAAATGCAGATCTGGAAATAACTATTGGCCAAACGCCATCGTTAAATGGCGATCAGATCATGTTAACACAAATATTTTCCAATGTGATTGGTAATGCCGTAAAATACTCGTTGAAACTTCAGAAGCCGGTTGTATTTATAAATGGAAAAAAGATTGACGAGGGTGTGCAATATGTTATTACCGACAATGGCATTGGAGTTAATGCAGGCGAGCTCGACAGGATATTTGAATTGTTCTCAAGATCTGAGCAGGCGGCAGAATTCGAAGGATCAGGGGTCGGCCTTGCTATTGTGAAGAAGCTGGTAAACAAACATGAAGGCCGGGTTTGGGTAGAGAGTGAAGAAGGTAAAGGCTCGTCATTTTATATTTTGTTTAAAAATTAATTTCAAATGACGGATAAAAGGGCCCAGACTTCCTGAAATTATGTTGATAGCCAGGGTGTTTTGGCAACAAAAAAGAATCTATCGTTATGACCTATTGTTTAGGAATTAAGGTTAAAGAAGGATTAATAGGAATAGCCGATACCAGAATAAATGCGGGAACTACCACAACAGTAAAGAAAAAAGTGCTGGTATTACAACAAGATCATGCCAGCATTTTTATAATGACCAGTGGGTTAAGATCCATCAGAGATAAAGCGGTGCATTACTTCCAGGAACTCATTCAGCAGGGTATTGAATACAATAAAATGTATAAGGCAGTCAATGCCTTTGGAGAACAGATAAAAAGAGTTGCCGTCGAAGACCGGCAGTCCTTACTCAACTCCGGTTACAAGTTTGACTTGAATGCCATTGTTGGCGGCCAGTTAAAAGACGATGACGAACATAAATTATTCCTGTTATATACGGAAGGTAACTGGGTTGAGCTGGATGAAGGAAGTCCCTTTGTTATCATAGGTAATTCGGGGCAAGGCAAGGCAATTTTAAACAGAATCATCAATCCGTCGAGTACCATGCAGCAGGCATTAAAGGCCGGATACCTTTCTTTTGATTCGGTAAGGATTAGTTCCAATGATGTAAATTTTCCAATTGATATCGTGGGATATCAGAAGAACAGTTTTCACATCACTGAAAACAGGTACGAGGAGAAAGACCTTCATCAAATCTCTGTTGACTGGAATGAAAAATTAAAACAGTACCTCGATGAAATGCCCGGGGATTGGATGGAAAAAGTAATTCAAAAATTTCAATAATTGTAATAAACCGGCGGCCATCATGATATTCGAAATTTTTAGTCAGCTTCAATATCAGGTATATTTACCCACTACATTTATTTTTAGTTTACAAGCCTGCCGAAGTCAAAGCCAGGCGATCATTGAAGAAAGTCTGGTTACCGAGCCGTCACTCGTACCTGAAGAAATTACGGGTACAGAAGGGGGCGCGAGATTTATCAGACTCAAAGTAGACGCCAAGACCAAATTCAGCATACAGTATCAGGCCAAGGTGGATATAGATTATAATACCATCCATCAGCGAAATCTTTCATATACTGTGCCCGTCGAAAAACTGGATGCTGAGGAAATGCATTATCTTTTTCCGAGCAGATATTGTCAGTCTGACAAACTGCAGAAACTGGCTAATAAAGAATTTGGCAATGTGGAAACGGCCTATGGTAAAGTGTCTGCCATTACGGAATGGATTTATAACAACGTGGAATATACCGTCGGTACGACAGATTCAAGCACTTCTGCGTTTGATACACTAACCGAACGGACAGGGGTGTGCAGGGATTTTGCCCATTTAGCTATTGCACTTTGCAGGGCGCTTACGATTCCCGCCCGGTATTTTACCGGATATGCCTATAATCTGAATCCACAGGATTTTCACGCATGTTTCGAAGCGTATATTGGCGGGGAATGGATATTTTTTGATCCAACGAAACTGGTACCCGTTAATGGGCTGGTGAAGATTGCAAATGGCAGGGATGCTGCGGACGCAGCCGTTGCAAGTATTTTTGGCAAAGCTTCCAACATCTCGATGATCGTAAAATGTGATTGCAACGACCCTGAGTTTAAACCTTTATATTTCACCAATACAGAAAACCAGAAGGGGTTGTCTTACCAGTAATCTTTCTTCCAATTGAACCCGCTTGTTACCATAGTAATTCCAACTTATAACAGACTCCGGCTCGTTCAGCAGGCAATCGCGTCTGTTGTCGCACAAACTTATACAAATTGGGAATTAATTATCGCGGATGATGGATCGGACGACCGGACTTCTGAAATGATCTTCGCGATGAATGATTCCCGGATCAAAGTGATTGAGTTGGTTCATTCGGGAAATATCGCGGCCCTTCGCAATATGGCTGTTAGCAAAGGCAAAGGAGAATGGCTGGCATTCCTGGATTCTGACGATATATGGATGCCACGGAAACTGGAGATACAATTATTTTCCCTGTTGAAGGAAAAGAAACGCTGGGGTTATGGCGGTTATGAATTAATGAATAATGAGATGCAGGTTATTCCTGCCAAAGCAGGAAAATATCGTCCGATTTCGGGATGGATCATTGAAGATGTGCTTTCTACGGAGGCATCTGTAAACATCGGGACGCTGATGGTGGAACGAACTCTGTTTGAGGAAGCCGGCGGATTTAATATGAGTTCAGAACTTTTGTACCGCGAAGATTATGAATTGGTAATAAGATTGTCATTACAATCGGAAGCGCTTGCTGTTTCGGAATTATTGATGCGTGTAAGAGAACATGCGGGACGCGTTACGAATGCATTTGGATACGGCAATGATCGCACAGCAGCCGTATATGAATATTTTATTCGCACGAATCCGGAAAAGCAGTTGGCGAAAATAGCGACAAGTCGTTTGGCAAGTGAACTTGCAGAATCGGCGATTATAAGAATAAGAAAGAAAGAATATTTAAATGCAATAAAAAGATTGGGTAAAGCACTTGTAAATGGAGTCAGAATACGAAAGTTGCTTTCAGTTATTCGCAGGGGATTTACAAAGCAACCAAATATTCATCTGACGAACTAAAGGAATACATATACAAATAGTTACCGGGATACCCAATGGATTTCAGAATATTGCAGCCTGGTAAACTATTTTACTGAGGGCAAAAGGATTGAGGGGTTTCGATAAAAAACCAAATACACCAAGATCTTTAAATTTTCCAACGACGCAGAAGAGGAATCGGTGGCAGTGATGACGATGGTTAGGATCGGGTATTCGAATATCCGATATCGGGGAAATATTGTCGGCCAATTGTGGGAAAAAGCAATGATCTTTAGGGCATAAAAAAAGTTGGTTATGGTGAAATACGGACCTGTTATTATCGTGGAAGATGACGAAGATGATCGGGCAATTATGGAGGAAGTGTTCATTGAAATGGCGACTAGCTTTGAAAGGAAATACTTTACGAATGCGCAGGATGCATTAACCTTTCTGGTTAAAACGACTGTGCAGCCGTTTCTGATTATTTCTGACGTGAACCTTCCGGGCATGGACGGGCCACAGTTCAAACTCACCCTTAATGAAAATGAGTATTTAAGAAAAAAATCCATCCCATTTGTTTTCCTGACAACATCGGCTGAACGGGATGCGGTAGTCAGAGCTTATGAAATGCTGGTTCAGGGATATTTTGAAAAGCCGACCAAACCAAGGGATATAAGGATGCTGTTTATATTGATTCTTGAATACTGGCAGGTATGCATTCATCCCAATACGATAGAAGACAGAAAATAAAAGATGTCAGACTACGAAACTTTAATGACGTCCCTCAATTTTGTTTTAAGAGAATTCAAATCCGCGTATTTTACGATATAATCATCAGCGCCCAGAGATTTTGCTTTTTCCCTGTCCCTGGTATTTGAAGATGTGCTATATACGTACACACTGGTTTGATCATTTCCCTTTTCCTTTTTGAATTCTTTCAAAAATTCAAATCCGTTTAAATAAGGCATGTTGAGATCCAAAAATATGTAAGAAGGAGGAGGTGGATTTTCGTCGATGAATTTTAATGCGTCTTTACCATTATCTAAGGAGATGCATTCCATATTCGGAAATAGCTCGTTGATCGCCTGGCGTAAAAACTGCCGATCGTCGCTATCATCGTCAATCACCAAAACGCGATTTTTTATCATTATCGGGGTTAAGAGCCTTCGTTGTGCCGGCAAGATAATTGAAATAACCGATATTTGAATTCACCCTTACTTTGACCAGATGCATATCTTTCTGATTATCTCCATCGTCTATGTTCTGCTGCTTGTTTTCGTATGCTTCAAAATTTTATATGATGTCCATTCCACTACTAAAACATTTGCCTATCTGATCATAACGGTTATGATCCCCGTCCTGGGTATGCTGATCTATTTTGCGGTCGGCGCCAATTACCGGAAAAATAAGCTCTACAGCAAAAAGATCATCACCGATGATAAAATACTCGAAGAGATCAGGCAGAAAATAGTTCATGAATCGGAAGATTCATGGAACAGGGGAGAAAAGGAAGTAAAAACGCATGAGAAACTCGCGCGGATGCTTTTAAATGATAACAGTCCGCTTACGGCCAATAACGAAGTAAAACTACTGTTAAACGGAGAGACAAAATTCCCCGAAGTGATTAAAGCATTGGAGGAGGCCAGGCACCATATTCATATGGAGTACTATATATTCGAAGATGACGGGATCGGGAATGAGATAAAAAGTATTTTAATCCGGAAAGCTAAAGAGGGACTACAGGTAAGGTTTATTTATGACGACCTTGGAAGCCGTTCGATCAGAAAACAATTTATCAGGGATCTAAGCGAAGCAGGCGTGGAAGTATATCCCTTTTATAAAATTCTTTTCCTGGCATTCTCGAACAGGACGAACTACCGTAACCACCGTAAAATTATCGTTATTGACGGATGTATAGGATTTGTTGGTGGAATCAATGTGAGCGACCGTTATATCAATGGAAAGGATAAAAAGCAGCTATTCTGGAGAGACACGCATGTTCAAATTAACGGACCCGGTGTTTTTTACCTGCAATACTTATTTATATGCGATTGGAATTTTTCTGCCAGCCAGCAGTTGCCCATCGAAAAGGATTATTTTCCTCCCACCAGCCTGAAAAAGGGTAACGCTTATGTACAGATTGCGGCCAGTGGACCTGATTCTGACAGTCCGACCATTATGTATTCTTTAATGGAGACCATCATTTTAGCAAAAGAAGAGCTTTTGATTACATCGCCGTATTTCATTCCAGGTCAGAGTATACTGGATGCAATCTGTGTGGCTGCACTCAGTGGTGTAAAAGTTAAACTGCTCGTACCCGAGGTATCCGACTCTGTTCTCGTGAATGCGGCGGCCAGATCCTACTATGCAGATATTTTAGACGCGGGTGTGGAGATCTATCTTTATAAAAAAGGCTTCGTGCACGCAAAAACAATTGTCGCGGACGGTGAACTAGCCATTGTGGGATCGGCGAACATGGATCACCGCAGTTTTGAATTGAACTTTGAAGTAAACAGTCTGATCTATGACCATGATATTGCTCAGCAACTCCGGAATGCATTTCTGGACGACCTTAAAGAAACGAATATAATAGACCCTAAGGACTGGGCAAACCGTACCAAATTCAGTCAGCTTGGAGAGAAGCTTTCAAGATTGTTATCACCTTTGATGTAAAAATGCAGGATGCCAGTTGAAGTATCACAGACTATCGCTTCAGTTGGCTTTTTTCAACATTGAGAATGGCTATAAAAGTCAGTGAAAGCCATACAGTGGTTACAAGTAGTCCGGCGATCACGTCGGACGGGAAATGAACACGCAGGTAAATTCTGCTCATACCAATCAGAACTGCAAACAGGAAGAGCAAGGCTGCGTAGATCCATTTTCTATAGTATTGGATATTTGATTTAAAAATCAAATAAATCATGATACCGCTGAAAGTAAAGCCAGAGAGCGAATGTCCGCTCGGAAAACTATAACCGTTCACTCCGGGAATCAGGGGTGAGGGGGGCCGATGACGATGGAAAATATCTTTTAATAAAAATATAGATAATACACTGATCAGCGCCACTACACCAATCATTATGGCTTCTTTTTTCTTCTGTTGTTTAGAAAAATAAAACATGATGACCAAATATGCAGGGATCATAAAATACGGACTGCCGAAAAAAGTAAAAAATAAAGCGATTTTCGTATTAGAAGCCGAAGTATAGTGAGCAAACCACCTGAAGATTCTGAAATCGAAGGAATTTTTATTTTCTATTACAATCTCATCGGCTATAAAAGAAAAAAGACCAATCGAAAGCAATAATAGTGCGGAAGCGATTAAAAATTCAGTTGCCGATAATTTCAGTCCCGTTTTTTTATCCATTCAGAGACGAAATTACCCGCTTTCAATTAAAATGTTATTATTTGGATCATTTACCCGGGTGATGGTAGTAAGTTTGGATGTTCACGCTATCAATAATTGGAAC
>DATHPV010000027.1:0-5405 GCA_035483495.1 Puia sp. | reverse complement strand
ATCATGATGATATTACCTATTTTGACATCTTCATGCAGGTTTGGATATGAAACATAAATTCTATCCTTGTTTCCAACGAGTTTGGTATTTGTGAAAGTTAGTATTTCACCTTCTTCAACAAGCATGCTACCGCCTTCAATTTCACCTACGCGAAGTTTTGGCCCCTGTAAATCACCGAGAATGGCAATATTAAAAGGTTCTGTGGAATTAATTTTTCTTATGTGTTCTATGATTTTTGTTTTGTCTTCATGGCTCCCATGGGAAAAATTAAGCCGGAAAACATTTACCCCTGCTTTTACCAATGACAATAATTTATCATAAGTATCGCAGGCAGGACCTACCGTAGCGACTATTTTTGTTCGGTGAAACGCGTGTTCTAATCCGGCCTTTTTATCCATCTGTCCATACAGATATTTTTCTATGTTTCTAGACATGCTAATCGTGTTGATTTATATGGTTATATCAGGATGCTAATATTTTAATGATTTTCAACCAGTCTTCCCCAATCTTTTGTTTGGCTTTTACTGCTTTTTCCAAGGGAGTAAAATGAATTTTGTTATTCACTACACCGACCATCACATTGAATCTGCCCTCCAACAGGCACTCAACAGATGAATATCCCATTCTACTGGCAATAACTCTGTCAATACAGCTGGGCGAACCTCCCCGTTGAATGTGACCAAGAATGCAAACGCGTGTGTCCACATTAGGTAGCCTTTGTTTTACAACTTTGGCTACTTCTTCAGCGCCGCCATAATTGTCACCTTCTGCAACCACAACAAGGTTTACGAGTTTTTTTCTTTTTTCCTTTTCCTGTAGTGAACTTACAAGCTCTTCGATATCTGTTTTTCGTTCCGGTATCAGAATATTTTCAGCTCCTGTAGCGATTCCGCTATGCAAGGCTATATATCCGGCATCTCTGCCCATTACTTCAATTACAAAAAGACGGTCATGTGCATCTGCAGTATCACGAATCTTGTCGATAGCTTCTACTGCGGTATTCACTGCTGTATCAAAACCTATTGTAAAATCGGTGCCGGCAATATCTTTGTCAATCGTACCCGGGATTCCGATGCAGGGAATTTCAAATTCTGAGCTGAATTTATGAGCACCTCTGAAAGAACCATCTCCTCCAATAATAATGAGACCGTTAATTCCCAGTTTTTTAAGGTTAGCAAATGCCCGGGCCCTTCCTTCGTATTCAAAAAATTCTTTACAACGCGCAGTTTTTAAGATGGTGCCGCCACGCTGAATTATATTGGCAACGCTTCGTGAATGGAGCGGAATGATATCGTTTTCAATAATTCCGCTATAGCCTCGCATGATGCCGAAAACTTCCAATCCGTTATAGATCCCTGTACGAACTACTGCGCGAACGGCTGCATTCATTCCCGGTGAATCACCGCCGGAAGTGAGCACCCCGATTTTTGAAACTTTTTGTAGCATTAATTAAAAAAAAGTTGAATTTGTTGAATACGGTTCAATCAAATGGCAGATTCGTTGATATTTTTCAGTCTTTCCGAACGAAGTCCCAAAAATAAGCATTTGAATTGAATCCCGTGCAAGCAGTGATGGTTAATTCGGTTTGTTTCTTACATATGAATTTCTGCTATCATGCATCTCGCGCTTCCACCCCCATTCGATTCGATGTTTTGAAGTGATGCGTGTACAATCCGGTTTTTCTGAGTGAGCGACCTCTTTTGTTTCAGATCAAGTGAATTCCATGCTGCAGTGGACATTACTATTATTTTTTCATGATTTTTATTTTCCAGTTGTAGCATGTTGCCAGCGAACTGATTCATCTGAGCAGAGGTAATTTCAATAATCTGTTTGCCACTTGCCAATATAGTTTCCGTAATATATTTTTTTTCTTCAGAATTTGTAATCGAATCCAGACAGATCACCACAAACTGATCAGCCACACACATCATTACATTCGTATGATAAATCGCCTGACCCTTTTCGTCTGTGGCATGAAAGACAATGGGTTTATAATTCATTTTTTTACAGAATTCTTCTAATACGGAGATATCCGTCCTCGGTGACAGGCATGCATACGCCAGGCGGTTTTCGCGATCCAAGACCATACTTCCGGTTCCTTCCAAAAACTGACTCCTTGATTCGTATTCCGTAAGATCGATGAGTTTGTGGTAGTCGAATTTTTTTTTTATGATATCCAATACTTCAGCCTTTCTCTCTTTTCTTCTGTTTGGTGCGAACATTGGATAAAGACAGAAAATCCCGGATTCGTGGAAGGAAATCCAATTGTTTGGAAATATGGCATCCGGAGTATGAGGAGAAGGCGAATCTTCAACCACGGTTACATCTACTCCTTCTTTTTGTAACTGACTCACTAAAAAATCAAATTCCTTTACGGCTTTCTCAGTGAGATTTGCCTGCTCACCTTTGATCTGAAAACTATTGTTGACAGCCGTTTCTGCATTATACATGAAATGCATGGGCCTGATCATTAAAACGTTTGATGTGGTTTGCATAATAATTTACGGCTGTCAGTTAATCGATTTCAAACTCCCATACTCCGATATCCGCTAAAGATCATCCCTCAATAAGGGCATGCTCATGCAATGAAACCCACCCCTTGCTCGTGAAAGTTCGGCTGAGGGCATCAGAATCACTGTATCTTTTATAGACTCGATTTTCATAGTCCCATCTTCCAGATTTTTAATCAGGTCATGGGCGTGAATAATTTGAAATCCATTTTCTTTGAACGCTTCGATGGTTTTGTCATTCCGGTCATATCCCAGCACAACGCCTTCTTTCAAAGCCAGAAGATTGCAGGAATCTGTCCACTGCTCTCTCGCATCAAATGGGAACTCATTATTTCCTGAATAGATAAATTTCACCTTGCCGCCACACATCAAATCTTCCTTGCTAATTTCTGTGAGAAGATCTTCCAGATTGTCAAAATATACCGGGTTTTCGATATCTTTTTTTTTGAATTGTATGATTTTTAATTTTTCATCTTTTTTTGATCCTTCGAGGGCTCTTTGTACAGGATCTTCGTCTTCGTGTTTCATGGATTTTTTAGAAAAAACACCCAACATAACCCAGGCATCTTTTTTTATCTGCGTGAAAACTGTGTCAATATGCATATAATCACGCTTTTTTGGAATCTTTATAACCGTAATTTTTTTTACTACACCTTTGTCGAATAAAAGTTGGATGGCCTGATGGGCAGCTTCCATAGTTGTTCTTTCACTTACTCCTATTAACAAATGATCTTTTGTAACTACCATAACATCCCCGCCTTCGAGCGTTACTTTTTTGTCGTCAGCTTCTTTAGGTAGCAGGAAATGATGATAACCATCATTAAGTTCAAGAATTTTATTCTGGTAAGATTTGAAAAAAGGGTGATTAAAAAATATATACTTAGCGATCAACGCTTCCCTGGTCCGGGCTTTCTTTGCCGGTTTGTTGAGCAATACATACTCATTAATAACGATGCCGATATCGCGCGTAAAAATAAAATTAGGTATTGGTGCAAAAAGCATACGGCCCCCATCGAGTGTGCCGGTAATGAATGTTTTTGCAAGAGCAATCGGGCTAAGTTCCAATAGTTCTTTTTGTGTATCGTAAGAACAGTTTTCTATAGCGCAAACGGATGCAGCGAGTTTCAGGCGGATCTCCAGTTCTTCCAGGATTTCGGCCAGAAGCCATTGTAATTCGATCACTTTATCTGATCTGAAAAAATCTTTATGTTCAGGCTTATAAAAATTTCTGTTGTTTTTCTCAGAATCGATGTTTTTGAGTTTGCCCAGAATCAGATCGGGGTCTAGAAAATACAAAAGCAACTTGGTATAGAAATCATATTCTTTTTTTCGGATTGTGTCAAGATGAACAATATCCTCGAAAAGCCAGTCTTGCGCTTTTGACGGTACAACTTTTCCCAGTCCGCTGTCCGGACTGTGCACAAGAAGTCTTCGCAGTCGCCCTACCTCAGAGCTAACATTAATCCGTCCGGTTTTGCTCATAACTAATTTTTCGAAACCTAAAGGTAACTAAACGGCTTGCGCGTTCAAAACCTAACGCTTGTTAGTTTTCTCAACCGAATTCTGTTATTTTTGTTCGTACTATTTTATTTACCATGGATTTTTCATTTACAGAAGAACAACTTGCTATTCAAAAAGCTGCGAGGGATTTTGCCATTCAGGAATGTTTGCCGGGAGTTATAGACAGAGACGAACATCAAAAGCTACCGCTTGAACAACTAATAAAGTTGGGCGAACTTGGATTTTTAGGGATGATGGTTTCCCCCGAAAATGGTGGATCAGGGTTAGACACGGTGAGTTATGTACTCGCGATGGAGGAAATAAGTAAAATAGACGCAAGCGTATCGGTAGCTATGAGTGTGAACAATTCTCTTGTATGTTGGGGACTCGAAAAATTTGGCTCTGAATTTCAAAAAGACAAATGGTTGAAACCTCTCGCCACCGGCAAGAAGGATGGGAAATTATATATAGGCGCTTTTCTGCTCAGCGAACCGGAAGCAGGCAGCGATGCTACTTCCCAAAAAGCTACAGCTGTAGATAAAGGTGATTATTTTGTACTCAACGGCATGAAAAATTGGATTACCAATGGAAATTCAGCTTCCGTTTATTTAATTATGGCGCAGACTGATAAAGAAAAAGGAAGCAGGGGAATAAATGCATTCATCATTGACAAGGAAACCCCTGGAATCCTTGTAGGTGCCAAGGAAAATAAACTGGGCATCAGAGGAAGTGATACACACAGTATCAGTTTTAATGAAGTAATCGTTCCCAAAGAAAACCAGATAGGAGAAAACGGATTTGGATTTCAATTTGCAATGAAAACGTTAGCCGGAGGAAGGATCGGAATTGCATCACAGGCGCTTGGACTTGCATCTGGAGGTTATGAGTTATGTCTGAGATACGTGAAAGAAAGAAAAGCTTTTGGAACAGAAATTAAAAACCATCAGATTATTCAATTTAAACTGGCCGACATGGCAACCCGGATTGAAGCGTCCCGTTTACTCTGCTTAAAGGCAGCAAGAGAAAAAGATCTGGGAATGGATTATGCCCAAAGCTCATCTATGGCTAAGGTTTTTGCGAGTGAAACAGCGATGTGGACAACTGTTGAAGCGGTGCAGATTCATGGTGGCTATGGTTACGTTAAAGAATATCATGTTGAAAGACTTATGAGGGATGCGAAAATTACGCAGATTTATGAGGGTACAAGTGAGGTACAACGTATCGTGATTTCCAGAAGCATACTCAAATGAAAAACTCCATGCAGGTTTCTGCTTATCAGCAAATCCAGGATATTTTGCGTTCTTCAGGCATAAAACTGGTTGCTGTTTCAAAGACAAAGTCAATTGAAGAGATACAATCAATGTACGATCTCGGACAACGGGATTTTGGTGAAAA
>DATHPV010000026.1:0-4189 GCA_035483495.1 Puia sp. | reverse complement strand
AATTGCGGTCCGTGACAAATGGCTGCAACGGGTTTTTGTTCTTCCAGAAATTGCTGAGCAAAATCCACACAATCCGGATTGGTACGCATCCGATCAGGATTAATTACCCCTCCCGGAATAACCAGGGCATCATAATCATCTACATTGGCTTCATCCAGTGGCACATCCACTTTCAGATCAATCGACCAATGGTCATGATTCCAGCCTCTAACTTTTTCTCTTTGCGGCGACACAATTTCCACTGTTGCTCCCGCATCTTTCATGGCTTTCATAGGACTCGTTAATTCAACTTCTTCAAAGCCATTCTCTGTGAGAATAGCAACTTTCTTACCACTTAACTTTCCCATATCATTCAATTTTAGACTGTAATAAAAATTATCTCTTACAATGAATTCAAAAACAATACCAGCTAATACAGCGGAGAATCTCATTAAAAAAGTAATCCGTAATTTTAACCCCACTTTATGACCATTGAGCAGAAGAGACTAGTACTAAATTCCTTTAAAAAAATACCGCTTGAACAGTGGGGTCCTTATCTGAGTGAAAGACAGTGGGGAACAGTGAGAGAAGATTACGGTCCGTACGGCGATGCGTGGAATTATTTTCCCTACGATCATGCACATTGCCGGCAGTATGAATGGGGTGAAGACGGACTTGCCGGAATCTCCGATTTTTTTCAGAACCTCTGTTTTGCAATCGCATTATGGAATGGGAAAGACGCCACGCTGAAAGAGAGATTATTCGGATTAGGAAATAACCAGGGTAATCATGGCGAAGATGTAAAAGAGCTGTATTATCATCTTGATAATGTGCCCTCGCATTATTATATGGAATACCTGTATAAATATCCACAACAGGCTTTCCCTTATCAGCAAATTCTTCAGGAAAATCGTCTTCGTACGAAACAGGAACCTGAATTTGAAATACTGGATACCGGTGTTTTCGACAATGATCAGTATTTCGATATTCTGGTAACTTATGCGAAACAACATTCCAACGATATTTTTATCAGAATTGATATTACGAATCGTTATCACAAAGCGGCTGATATTACCGTGCTTCCGACTCTTTGGTTCTATAACAAGTGGAAAGATGATCCCGATACAAAACCGGATATCAGTGTACGAAATAAAAATTCAGTAAAAGCTTCACATCATCGCCTCGGCGATTACTATTTATATTTTCAGACGCCGAACGAGAAGTGGTTTACGGAGAATGAAACCAATCTGGAAAAAGTAACGGGTCAGCCTAATAAAACACCCTGGGTTAAGGATCTGTTTCACACGGCATTGATAAAGGACGAGTTTCGCGATGTTTTAAAGAAGAAAAAAAACGGAACGAAATTTTCTCCTGTTTACAAAATGAAGGTGGAGGGTGGTAAAACAGAAAGTATTTATCTGCGTCTTTCAAATAAATCGATTGCAAATCCCTTTACCATTGGCTTTAAAAAAGTTTTCGATATACGAAAGGAAGAAGCAAATGCTTTTTACGACGCCATACTTCATCCCTCAACAGCCCCCGGGTTAAAACTTCTGCAACGTCAGGCATTGTCGGGCTTGTTGTGGAGCAAACAATATTATCATTTCGACGTGGAGAAATGGCTTACTACCAGCGATGGGATTTTTCCGGTGAATGATGGAAAGAAGTTCGGCCGCAATCACGATTGGAAACATTTGAAGAATCAGGATATTATTGCCATGCCCGACAAATGGGAATATCCCTGGTATGCAGCCTGGGATATGGCTTTTCAGTGTATTCCGATGAGTATGGTGGATCCCGTATTTGCAAAGGGTCAGCTGCTGCTCATCATGCGTGAGTGGTATATGAAACCTGATGGTCAACTCCCTGCTTACGAATGGAATTTCAGTGATGTGAATCCGCCTGTACAGGCATGGGCCGCTTTATCTGTTTATCGGATTGAGGGAGAAAAATCGGGTAAGTATGATATCGATTTTCTGAAAAGAATATTTCAGAAACTGCTGATCAATTTTACCTGGTGGATTAACCGAAAAGATCCCAATGGAAATAATATGTTTGAGGGGGGATTCCTTGGCCTGGATAATATCGGTGTGTTCAACAGGAGTATTGAGTTACCCGGACAAATGCAACTTGAACAGGCAGACGGTACGAGCTGGATGGGTATGTATGCGCTCAACATGATGGATATGGCATTGGAGATCGCCATGAAAGACGCCACTTTTGAAGATACAGCCACCAAATTTTTCGAACAGTTTGTGCTGATTGCGGAAGCCCTGAATGAGCAGGGTATGTGGAATGAAGAAGATCGTTTTTTTTATGATACACTTGCAGTTGCGGGGTCCACACCTCTTCAGCTTAGGATTCATTCAATCGTGGGAATCACTACACTTTTTGCAGTTTCCATTATTGAAAAAAAGAAACTGGATAAACTGGTTGATTTTCAAAAAAGAATAAGCTGGTTTGAAAATTACCGGTTGAAGAATAATAAATTCTGGCCCAACGAAGAAAAAACGGACGGTGACTCCATCCTGCTTTCCCTGGTTCCCCGCGACCGCCTTGTTAGTTTGCTTGAACGGTTGCTGAATGAAGATGAATTTCTTTCACCCGGCGGCATCCGTGCACTGTCGAAGTATCATGAAAAAAATCCCTACTCTGTAACCATCGATGGTGTTGTATATAATATTCAATACGATCCGGGGGATTCTACCTCGAATTTGTTCGGCGGAAACTCCAATTGGCGCGGCCCGGTCTGGATGCCCATCAATTACCTGATCATCCAGTCCATTCGCAAGTATGGATTATTTTATGGTGATTCATTAAAAGTAGAATGCCCTGTAAAATCAGGGAATTATATGAATCTGGAAGACGTTGCAGATTTTCTTACCCAGCGTGTGATGAGTTTATTTCAACCAGACGTATCGGGCAATGTTCCTCAGTACGGGAAATATAATTGGTTCTACCAACAGCCGGGAAACGAGCAACTGAATCTTTTCTATGAATATTTTCACGGCGATTCAGGCATGGGTCTTGGAGCCTGCCATCAAACTGGCTGGACGGCATTATTGGCTGAATTAATCGCAGCTCATCAACTAAGCAGCTCGAAAAGTCAATCCAGTAAAACTCCCGAGGTTACTGTAGTTGAATAGCTTTTTGTAGTTTCATCTTTCATATGGATCAAATCAATAAGAGTATAAGCGAATTGTTTGCCGGATACAGCGGTGAACCTGTTATTTCCATAAACAAGATTCCCCAATCAGGCAGTATTCGCATTTACTATCGCATTGTAACAGCCTCCAATTCTTTTATAGCCACTTATGGAATCAACATAAAAGAGAATTTGAGTTTTATCAGGTTCAGTCGTCATTTTAAATCCAAGGGCTGCCCGGTACCTGAGATATTCGCCGTCAATACCGAAGGCACGATTTACATCCAGGAAGATTTTGGAGATGTCTCATTATTGAACCGTCTGGAAGAAAAGGGTCCTTCAGATATTGTCTACGAATTATTCAGACAAAGTCTGAAGGAACTCGCGCATTTGCAAATCAGGGGGGACGAAGGAATGGATTATGAACACTGGTGCCTTACTTCCAGTGAGTTCGGGCAGAAAGCGATCATGAGTGATCTGCTCTATTTCAAATATTATTTTCTCGACACACTTCAGCTTCCTTATGATAAAGAAAAGCTGATCACCGACTTCGAATCTTTTTCAACTGAACTCGGCGACACGAAATATAAATATTTCATGTTTCGGGATTTTCAAAGCCGCAATATTCTGGTGAAAGATGAAAAAGTATATTTTATCGATTACCAGGGCGGAATGAAAGGCGCGATGCAATACGACGTGGCTTCCATGTTATGGCAGGCAAAGGCCGAGCTGAGTGAAGCCTGGAAACATGGACTGATGGAATATTATATGGATTGTGTAGAAGCAGAATTAGGTACTCCGTTTAAGAAGAAAGAATTTGTTCAGCAGTATCGTGGAAATGTACTGCTTAGGATTATGCAGGTATTGGGTGCCTATGGATTCAGAGGTTTATTCGAGCGGAAAGCTCATTTTCTCGTGAGCATACCATTAGGCCTGAAAAATCTGAAGTCCTTTCTTCATCAGTATCCGATGGCTGATCAGTATCCGGAGTTTGAAAGAATATTAAATCTGATAGTCGAAGACAATATTATTGAACGCTTTATTCCTCCGCGCGCAAAAGCAGAG
>DATHPV010000025.1:0-5613 GCA_035483495.1 Puia sp. | reverse complement strand
CCTCTATTTTGAAATGTACCTGTCCCGTTGCTTCCAGCAGGTGAAGCAGTCTGCTGACCGGTACATCTCTTGGAATTCGCGCATTGAAATGTTCCGTAATCGTATCTCTGTAAACAATTTTCGCATCATACCAGTGGGATACCTGTTTCATAAGATCGGGCAACGGCGTCATCTTAAAAATAAACTGTCCGTTTTTCCAGGCCAGTGCGGTTTCCAGATCAGCTGGACCGGTCCGGATTTTTCCTGCCTGGTCAATGAATCCCTGCTGCCCCGGTCTTAGCAGTGCAGAGCCGTTTAATTTTATCGATCCTTCCGCCAGCGTAACGACCGTTTCACTATTGTCCGCATATGCATTGACGTTAAAATGTGTTCCTAACACGCGCACTTCATTGTTTCCCGCGTTTACGATAAACGGATGCGATGCATTTTTTGTTACCTCAAAATATCCTTCGCCTGTCAACACTACTTTTCTCAGCGAATCGGAAAAAAACTCGGGATATTTTAATGATGAAGAAGCATTCAGCCATACCCGTGTACCATCACTTAACACAACCTGGAACTGGCCACCGGCGGGTGTTTTGATCATATCAAATAAAGTTTTCGCATTTTTTTTTTCCGACATCTCGTATTGCAACCCACTGCTGTCTTTCATTACCTCTAACCCACTGCTGTTTTCAATCCTTCCCTTTTTCAGACTGTCTAGCAGTATCGTTTTACCGTCACCCAGGATCAGTGTCGCATGACTGCCACCCGGCGGCAGGTCCTGATTCAATGCGATCACAGATGAATGATTCGTGCCTTTTTTTTCAAACCAGTAAGCGCCTAAAAAAATGATTCCAATCAGGACTGCTGCAGCGGTCCAGTAAGGCCAGGAATTCCATCTGAATGAAACATGAGGCTTTGGTTCAAACCGGATACGACTTTTGATTTTTTCCATCGCCGCATTCCTGTCCAGTTTCTCCATCACACTCATCCATTTTTTCAGATTGGCAGGATCTGTAAGTTCTTCAAATATCTGCTGGTTTCTCATACTGGCTGTCACCCAGTCGTCCAACTCCCTGTCTTCTTCCTGCGAAAGATTCCTCAGGTTATACCCATTGATCAGATAGGCGATCCTTTTGGCGAGTTCGTCATCAGGATCTGTCTGAAAGGATTCTCCGGTATTCATTCCAGAAAGTTAAAATTATTTCCCTGACCTTATGGCTAAAGACAAAGCAAATATGAAAATCTTATACAGCCCGCTGAAGTTTTATTTAAAAATAAATTTCCTGCAGCGTGACCTAAAGGTTTTTACTTAGTAATTGCAGAAAAGTAGCCAGATAAAACATCCGAGCAGGGCTTTCTGAAGTAAATGAATGCCCCGGAATTTGTGGGTATTGACCGTACCGGTTGTAATATTGAGTTCACGTGCGATTTCCCGGATCTCTTTGCCTTCCACGTAATGCATGATAAAAACTTTCCTGCATTGCCCGGGGAGTTTCTCCAAGACGGAGTAGATGCCTGCCATCAATTCATCGAAGATCATATTTTCGAGCATACCAGGAGCGGCATCTTCCTCCGTAACAGCCAGTTTATTATACCGCTGTTTCTCGCGTTTGCTTTTCTCCAGCCAGTTGAGGGAAGCGTTACGGGTCATGGTATAAAGATAGGATTTCAAAGAATGGATCTCTGAATACGAGTCCCGCATTTCCCATAATTTAATAAAAGCATCTTCTGCAATATCTTCCGATGCAGACTGGTTATCTGTGATCCGGTATGCATTTAGTACCAGCGGAGCATACCATTCATTAAAAATTTCCGTAAAAGCCTGCTCCCCTCCTTCCCGTAGTTTCCGGATCAGATCTTCCTCGCTATTACTTTTTAATCGTCCTGCCATTTTAAAAAATAAGCAGCGACTCTATAACCTTAACAAAATGCTTTCAATCTAAAATAAGTGATTCCATAAAAAAGACGTGGAACTCAACTTACCGCTATTGAGGTCGTAGGAGACCTGGAAACGAATAAGTGAGCCCACGCCTAAACGTGAGCCCTCACTTATCATCTCGTTTCCATTTGAAATTCCTACGTTTCAATAGCGAGACTCAAAGCGAATGCTTCAATTAGTTATGAAGAATCGCAATGTAAATAATTCAACATCTAAGATATGAATAAATATCAAAAATGTGCTTATAACCCCATTTTATAAGACAAATATGGATTGAGTTTTCCATATCAAAAAAAGAAATGGAAACTGAAGAATTTTCTCAAGAATTAATAAAATTGGGAGTAAGGATTAGGCAACTTAGAAAGCATAGGAAACTCAAGCTATTGGATCTGGAAGTTCTGTCTGGTATCAATGATAGCGACCTAAGCCGGTATGAAAGGGGCAAAGAAAATATAGAATTTCTAACTATATATAAATTGGCTAAAGCATTGGAAGTTGAGATTGCATTAATAACCGACTATGATGGTGATTTGCCAGACAATGTGAAGTTTAAGGGTTTAGGAAAGGCAAATGCCCTTTCAACACGTAAAAGAAAGTCAACGAGGAAAAATTAGACTTCCTCTGATGTGTATATCGAAAAAGTTTTCTCCATTTTCTCTTTTTTTTGTATTCAGAACAAAATCTCATTTAATCTAATTTTGATTTGTCAGGTTCGAGTAGTTCTCTCCAATTAAAAATATTTCCATTTGCCAACACATTTTCTATAAACTGCCTTTTTTTAGAGCGTAGATTTATAAGTTGGGTGTTTCCGAAAAATGTAAGAAATGGAATTTCCACTTGAACTTTTGGAAAGGATGGTATCGGAATTGATAGATACGCCGAATAATCTATCTGGTCCTAACGCTGAAACGGAGTCAGCTAAATTATTGTGGGCACTGAACCTCGAAACCGAAAGACTCCGAAATGATCTCATAAAAAAGGTCTTTCAGATCAGCAAAACGAAGGAAATAGAACGTTTTATTCAAAATCACCAGTCGGCACTTACAGGATTTCTTGACAGGTTATACGAGGAGAATATTCGATTTCCCAATCAATCCGTCCGACTGCGCCGTGTATATGACGAGTTTTATCAATCCATCCTCAGCCTTCTGTCTTTTATCGAAGAACGATTTTCCAAATACTTCGATATCAAAGAAAAAGTTCCGGATGTGTATTTCGTACTGACTGCAAAGGAACTGGAATCAGAAGGGAATATTATTTTCGGCAGGGAGATAGCTGATCCGGCAGATCAGTCTGTCATGGAAAAAATAGCTATAGGATACCGAAGTTTTCTGGCAAATCCAAACCGAAAAACAATTTCCTATGCAGACATACTTTTTTGGAAAATTCTTTTGAAAGAACTTAAAAATATTCGAACTGAACCAGTTGAAAATCGTGTAAAAGTTGTAGGAGGAAATTCTTTTTCCTCTATCGTTCAGGTACTAATTTATGTTAATTATAATGACAAGGAGTTTGTGCAACACATGGTGTACTGCCTGTCTAGTCAGATTAATACTTCCGAGGACCTGCGGGATCAGACGGGCAGGGTTCTGCAATTCAGCAAAGATCTTCGTCAGCTCCCGCTAAAGCCGGAAAGCAGTCTGTTGCCCAAACATCCTCCTCTTATCGAACAACTAAGCGCATGGCTCCAGGAAGAACTCTATTACCTTGAACGAAGAATGAATATGTTCGCTATTTCAGGAACTGATACAACACTCTCGGAAAAAAAAGCACTGGTAGAATGCCGCGTTCCGGTAGACCAAATCGGTATTTTCTTCCGTGCAGCGAGTGAAACAAAACTGCTTTTCACACCTTCTCAAAAAAAATTGTTCGAGCAGATTGCGCCTTGGCTTTCTACTCCGCGCCGGGGTAAACTTTCCGCCGACAGTATGCGCTCTAAGTCCTATAGTCCGGAAAGAAAAGATATCGAAGGAGTAAAAGACTTACTCATGATGATGTACCGACAGGTGGGTAAATACTAAAATTATTCAATGATAAATGTCTGCATTGTATTCTTCTCAAGAAATCCCAATAGATCATATAGGAGATGCTGACTGAAACCGGTGAAACCAAACCATTCTGACATCGGCCGGCGGAGCAATTCGCTTAAAGTTTTCAACCGGTTCATATAGAAGAATATTTTCAGTGACTGACTCATCTCCAGTCCATCTACATGTTCATCGGCTATTGGTGGTAAGGTTGACATAAAGGATCGATCGTCGATCCACTAAGGTAACCTATTCAATAAAAGAAGTTTTAGATTGTTCGTTCTTTTTATCCACGGGGTGTTTATTTCTAAATTTATCTTCTTTGTTGTCAGCACCTTAGCAGAGGTCCAGTGACCCCTGGACTTGAAATGGACCTGCGTGCGTTGTTTATTTACTCTTAAAACAGCGCAATATGTTTTCCAAATCACTTATTTCAAAAGAAAATATTTCTTTCAGTCGTCGTGCAATGCAGTGTACTTCAAGTGCAAAAGATATTTTGGAAACGAGTCTCTCTACGCATATTTCTGTTTCGAGACTCGCCCGAAAAGTTGGTTTGAATTCTAAGACCCTGGGGGATTGTTTTAAATATGTTTACGGATCATCGATATTCGTATACGGTCAGCATTTAAGGTTGGAAAACGGGAAAAAGCTGCTTCGTGAAACCGATTTGACCATCCAGGTCATTGCGGAGGAATGTGGATACCGGGAGCAATCCAATTTCGGAACAGCTTTCCATAGAAAATACGGGGTTGGACCGGCGCAGTGGAGGAAGGAAAATGTAATCTTCGCTGTTTTTTCAAAAAATACTTAATATCATTCCCTATCGAACAATTATTTTTTTGCCCTCGATTTTTGTCTCAACGCCATATGATCTTATTGCATTTAAAACTGTTGACAGTGGTACGTCTCGGCGAATAGAACCATAGAACTGTTTATTCGGAACTGATCCGGAATATTCAATATCTACGTCGTACCAACGTGAAATTTCAGTCATTAGCTGTCTGACAGATACATCTGCAAATGACAATTTTCCATTTTTCCAAGCCATCACTTTATCGATATCAACATTGTTTTTAATAGTCACCGATTTTCCTTCTACAGATGTCATTTCCTGCTGACCTGAGAATAATATATCTGTTTTTGAACCGACAAAAATCTTTATACTGCCTTGCAAAAGTGTGGTTGTTATAGACCCTTCTTCTTTGTACGCATTTATATTAAATGAGGTTCCCAAATCAGTAATAACAGTATTACCCACTTTTACTACAAAAGGCATACTTGCGTTGTGGACTACTTCAAAATATACCTCCCCGGTAGTTTTTACAAATCTCTGATTTCCAGAAAATGCAGTAGGGTATGTAATGGAGGATGCTGAATTTAACCAGACTTTTGTTCCGTCTGGCAGGACAAGCTGGTACTGACCACCACGTGGTGTGGTCAGTATATTTTCTTCTATTGTTATTGGTTTTCCTTTTTCGACTGTGTAAGAAAGCTGACCACTATCTGTTTTTGAAATACTTGTATTTCCTTGTTGGGTGAGTATACCCACTGATTCACTATCAAGAATCATCGTTGCTCCATTACCAAGTGTAAGTGTGGCTCTATTTCCCCCAGGGGCAACGTCCTGAACAAGAGTAATATCTTTTTCTACTGATTTTTCGT
>DATHPV010000024.1:0-3406 GCA_035483495.1 Puia sp. | reverse complement strand
TCAGCAGAGGCTTTCGGTTTGTCTGAAATGATCAAAGAGAATAATTCTAAAATTAATTTCCATGGGAAACGCGCTGATTCGATCGTAAAAGGCATGCTACTTCATTCCAGAACCAGCAGCGGCTTAAAAGAGCCCACAGATATTAACCAGCTCGCCGATGAATATCTGCGACTCGCTTATCATGGTTTGCGTGCCAGAGATTCTTTTTTTAATGTGACAATGAAAACGGACTTTGAACCCGACATTTCAAAAATTGATATCGTGCCGCAGGATATAGGCAGGGTATTGTTGAATTTATACAACAATGCTTTTTATTCGGTGAGTGAAAAAAAGAGACAAATGGGTCAGGACTATTTACCTACCGTTAAGGTAACGACAAAAAAACTGGGTAATAAATTGGAAATCACCATTAGGGATAATGGAATCGGTATTCCTAAAAATATTCTGGATAAAATCTTCCAGCCTTTTTTTACAACCAAACCCACCGGTCAGGGAACCGGACTGGGACTGTCACTCAGTTATGATATTATCAAAACGCATGGCGGAGAAATTAAAGTAGAAACGACAGAGGGAAGTTATACTGAATTCAACATCCTTCTGCCGTTCAAAAAACAATAAAATGTTCAATTATCACATTTGTTTTAGAATGTTGAACATCCAGCGAACGCCGAACTTATCAAGGCAAACACCCCAGTAGCCCCAGAACTCATCGTGCGGTGCAACGCAATCGGTACCTCCCTCAGAAAGTAATCCGTAAATCCTGTCTGCTTCTTCTTTTGAATCAGGTTCCAGATTGATGGTAAAGTTATTACCAACAACAAGTTTATGTCCCATGCTTTCCAGTGCATCAGTGCCCATTATTAATGTTCCGCCGAGAATTGGTAACGCAACATGCGCAACTTTCTTTTTATCTTCATCTGATAAGGGTGGCATACCGGGTTGCGCCGGGCTGTCACTCATTCTTATGATGGGTGTTGCCCATTCCGTTTTAAATGCATTTTTGTAAAAATTAAATGCTTCTTCCGCATTACCACTAAAATTAAGGTAGATAGATACTTTTGCCATGTTATTTAGTTTTTGATGGTGATTTCAAATTTATTTTCAAAAAAATATTAATCAGGGATACAAAACCAGGACCATTTCTTAATGCTTAAACTGTTCTATTCGTTTAATCCTTTTCCAACTAAAATACGCTGTGTATATTTTTCAATCCTCGACTCCCGTGTTTTGGATTGTTTGGGTGCAGAGAAATATAGAATATATGCTCTTTGCCGTCCGGGTGTCAACGCTTTAAAGGCCGTTTTCAAAACACGGTTTTTATCCAATCTTTTTTGAAATTCAAAAGGAATAGCCTCGGGTCGTTTTTTTAAGATTGGTTTCAAACCGGCTTCCTCAATTTCAATGGCTTCATAGATATACGCTTTCAGAATGGGTTCCATTTCTGCTATCTGATTAACACCTGTAAATCTGATCAGTCGGACAGTTTGCGTATTCTCACCTGGTTTTACTAAAATACCTTCGTAATCTTTTAATAAAGATCCCTTGAAAAAACTTAGAACACAGAACTCTTTTAACCCTCCGATGATTGCGATATTGCTATCCTGAAATGAGTAACAGGGGCAGCCCCATTTCAATTCTTCAGTGAGCATGCAGTCAAGAAGGATCATTCTTAATTTTTCTAACTCCTTCTTCCATTTTTCCAGTTTACCAAGATAAATATCGACCTTCCGATTCATACTAGTCATTTAGCCCTATTCCTTTGAGAATCTGCGGTGCGGATTTTTCAATTCTTGACTCCCTCGTTTTGGATTGTTTGGGTGCAGAAAAATAAAGCAGGTATGCTCTTTGCCGGCCCGGTGTCAGAGCATTAAAGGCCTTCTTCAAAGCAGGGGTTTTATTCAGCCTGCTTTGAAATTCCTCGGGCATTTCGAATTCCCTGGTCTTTTTTAAATTCACTTTCAATCCCGCTTTCTCCACTTCAATGGCTTCGTATACATAAGTTTTCAGAATCTTTTTCTTTCTGATGATTTCCTGAACATTTGTGAACCGGATCTGACGGGCAGCCTGTACATTTTTTGTTTGCTGGATAAGAATATTTTCAGGATCATTTAACAGGGACCCTTTGAAAAACAAAAGAGCACAGTATTCTTTGAATACATGAATTAACACGATATTGCTTTTCTGATACGTATAGCAGGGACAACCCCATTTCAGTTCTTCGGTCAGGCCGCAACCCAGCGTGATCAGTCTGAGTTGCCTGATTTCGGGCTCCCATTTACTGGACTTGTTAAAATAAAAATCTACCCTGGGATTCATTTCATTCATGGTATTCTAATTGAATTTTTATATACTTACTGAAATAAGTTTCCTGTTTGCGGGTCTGAAATACCAGGACAAAATAATGAAAATCGTCTGCATAGACGGTCCAAGAATTGCCTTTACTCCAAAATCCCCGCTTGCAAGGTGCGATATAACGGCTCCCGTCATTAAAAAAAAGAAACCTGCATATGCCCATTCTTTCAAAAGTTTAAGTCCGGGACTTAAAACAGTAATTACGCCAAGGATTTTCCAAACTCCGATGATACTCAGGAAATATATCGGATAGCCCAACGGTACAACCAAATCTATCATCTGTTTCGCGTGAATAATTTGTGCCAGGCCGCTCGAAAGCATGCCAACAGACATTAAAATAGTAGTAACCCAATAGATAATTAGTTTTCTCTTTTCCATGGTATATTATTTTAGTTTATTTACGATTTCCTGTAACCGGTTATGAGCCATATTCAGGCCCTGGGCAAAAGGCAGTTTCAATACCTGATCTCTTTGTGCGACCGACTCATAAATTACACGCATATTTAATTTGCTGGTATTGTCCGTGAGATTTTCAAATTCATAGAGTTCGAGCTGGACGCCAAAAGGCGTATTCTCCATTTCAAACGTCTTTGTGATTTTACGGTTCGGGTCAAATTCGTGTATCACGCCATTTGCCCGGAATACGACGTTTCCCTTCGCATCGCTTGTTTCATATTGATAACTGCCATGTTTTTTACTTTCCAGTTTCAGCACTTTCGTTCCCATTACCTGCTCAATGATGTCGGACTCCGCATATGCTCTGAATAGTAATTCCAATGGCAGATCAAACTCCCTGGATATTACCAGTTCCTGGCTGCCTTCTTCAGCAGTTATTTTTGTTTTGAGTTCCATATTATTTGTTTTTAAATTTTTTCATGATTAATTCAAGTTTATTGAATCTGTCATCCCACATTTTTGCAAAAGGCAGTAACCATTCGGCGATTTCTTTCATTTTATTAGGATTGAAGTGATAATAAATTTCCCTGCCGGATTGTTCCTGTTTAAGAAGCTGGCATTCCGTAAGGATTTGAACGTGTTTTGAAATGGTTTGCCT
>DATHPV010000023.1:0-4863 GCA_035483495.1 Puia sp. | reverse complement strand
GGCGCCTTAAACCAGGTGACAACAACAACCATCAGTGTCATACATCCTCCAAATACAACGGAAGGAACCACACCAAGCAGTTTAGCCATGATACCGCTCTCAAACTGTCCGAGTTCATTGCTGGAATTAATAAACATGGAGTTGACGCTCAGCACGCGGCCGCGCATCTGGTCCGGCGTTTTCAACTGCATGATAGTTCCTCTTGTTACCACACTGATCCCGTCCATTATACCACTGAGTAATAATACGCCAAAGGAAAGCCAGAATAATTTTGAAATCCCAAACACGATGATACAGATACCGAAGCCGGCGACGGCATAGAGAAGTTTTTTTCCTTGTTTTCTTTTAATCGGGAATAGCGTAAGTATGATTACTATTAGAACCGACCCCATGTCGGCGGCGCCATTCAGAAAACCAAATCCCCGTGCACCTACTTTCAGAATATCGCGTGCATAAACGGGCACGAGTGCCACGGCGCCTCCGAAAAGTACGGCAAAAAGATCCAGTGAAACTGCAGCCAGCAATTCTTTTGTACGGAAAACAAAAGACAGCCCTTCTTTTACGCTCTCCCACGTTTTCTTTTCGCCCCGTTCATTCAAAGAAGCTTTGGGTTTTAAGAAAGTAAGTATAACAAATGAAATGATCAGAAGAATTACAACAACGATCATAGTGCCCGTATTACCGAGGCCCGCAATAAGGAATCCTCCGATAGCGTGACCTGAAATGGAAGCAGATAAAAAAGCACTTGTATTCCAGGTAATTGCATTTTGCAACATGCTTTTGGGAACAACCTGCGCGAGCATCACGCTGAAAACCGGACCTGTAAAGGATCTTACGATACCCGTTCCAAAAAAAATCAGATAAATACATATCGCGATCACATGTGGATGCAGATTTGAGGTACCTGCAGGCGTAGTTAAAATCAATATAAGTATAGCGCCCAATCCATATAGTCCCACACCTCTTAATATAAGTTTACGTTTTTCACTGAGATCAATCACATGACCCGCATAGAGAGCCAGAGAAACTGCAGGGATGAATTCTGAAAGCCCAAGAATTCCTATAGCAAGCGGAGCATTGGTCAGGTTGTATATCCACCAGCCAACCAGTGTACCCATCATTCTCAGGCCCATAATAAATATAAAACGACCGATCACCAGACTTCTGAATTCAGGTATCCGCATAGCATCAAAAGGAGAGGGGCGGGGATGATCCGTTGTCATGGATTTCAAATTTATTACAACAGGTCAGGGAAGTGTAAAATAATGCTGTCCTGGTTCGTAATCTTTTTCAAGTGCATCGAGTATTGTTTTAAAATGTTTTTCGTTCCCGAGGAAGTCTGCATTGGTTGCATCTATAAATAATGTTTTGATGCCGTGTTGCTTGATATAGCTGGTGTAGGTTTCCTGGAGCCTGAACAGGTAATCGTCCGGAATGGATTGTTCATAGGAACGATTTCTTTTGCGAATATTTTTCTGAAGTTGTTGAACGGGGGTATGGAGGTAAATAAGGAGGTCGGGCTGGACGAGCTGCTGGTAAATAATATCGAACAGTTTCTGGTAAAGATGAAATTCCTCATCGGGCAAATTTACTTTTGCAAAAAGCAGGCATTTTGAAAATATATAATCTGAGATAGTGACCCGCTGAAAAAGATCTTTGGTATGCACAAGTTCTTTTAACTGTTTATAACGTTCAGCCATAAAGAAGAGCTCCAGTGGGAAGGCGTACTGTTTCGGATTTTCATAAAATTTGGGAAGAAAAGGGTTTTCAGCAAAAGCTTCCAGAATCAGTCGGGAATTAAAATGACGTGACAGCAAATGTGCAAGTGTGGTTTTTCCTGCACCGATATTTCCCTCCACAGCAATAAAATGATAATTCATGAACTGTAAATATCATGAATCCTCTGCTGTTAAATACAGCTCATTCTATTTTTTTTACCCCCAATTCATCCTTACATTCCAACAGAAGCTGGTGAACAGATTTATGAAGAACGGGATGAATATATTCGGGAGAAATTTCATTCAGGGGCTCCAGTACGAAACGCCTGTCCGCAATTCTCGGATGCGGAATACTCAGTCCTGACTCTTCCAGGACGAGGTCATTATAAAACAGGATGTCGATATCGATTGTCCGGGGTGCGTTTTTGGTCGTCCTTTTCCGACCCCCTTTTTCTTCTATTGATAACAGCGCCCTCAATAGTTCGACCGGATTGAATTTGGTCTCTATCAACAATACCTGATTCAGAAAATCCGCCTGATTTTTATATCCCCAGGGAGCCGTTTCATATAATGAAGAAACGAGTAGAAGCTGACCGCAAATATGTTCTATATTTGCCCGCGCCTGCTTCATATGAAGGAATCTGTCGCCCTCGTTACCACCCGTCAGCAGATAGGCTTTGTTCATGGATGAAAAAGTTTAATCCAGTTCAAATATCTTTAATTTTAAAATCATCAAAACAGAAAGCGCATGCGCAGCTTTTTTAAAATATTCTTTGCGAGTCTTCTCGCCCTGGTTGTTTTTGTAATTATTGTCTTCTTTTTCGGCGTAGGATTTATAAGCGGTCTTGCCGGCAGTCCCACTGTAGTGATTGGTCCCAAGGCGGTACTTGTGCTGGACCTGAATGAAAGTTTTGCCGAGAAAACAACCGAAGATCCGCTCTCCGGACTGAGTGATACACGGTATAATGTGCCTGGTGTTTTTGACGTATTGAGGATGATCCGTTATGCGAAAACCGACAGTGCCATCAAAGGGATTTATATTAAGGCTGGAGGAAACGATAATGGATTAGCCACTACCGAAGAGATTAGAAATGCGTTGATCGATTTCAAAAAATCAGGAAAATTTATTATTGCTTTTGCCGATGTGATGCCCCTTAAAGCATATTACTGCGCCAGTGTGGCCGATAAAATTTATTGCAATCCGAAGGGCGGCGTAGAATGGAAAGGATTTACTACAACGATGCCTTATTTGAAAGGAAGCCTGGATAAACTTGAAATACAACCGGAAATATTTTATGCGGGAAAATTTAAAAGTGCCACCGAGCCATTGCGGGCCGATAAAATGTCGGACGCAAACCGTTTACAGCTAAACGAACTTCTGGGAGATATATTCAATCATATTCTGGATCAGACTTCCGGAAGCCGTGGCCAGGATAGTTCTGTTTTAAGGCGTTGTGTGGACGAGCAACTAGTTCAAACGGCTTCAGATGCCGTAAAATACAAGCTTGTTGACGGTCTGAAATATAATGATGAAGTTCTGCAGGAAATAGCGGAAAAGATAAAAGTGACCTCTATTAATTCGATCAACTTCGTGCCGTTGGGAAAATATTTTGAAGCCGTTAAATCAAAATATACCGGAACGGGGGCTGCACGCATCGCGATGATTTATGCGGAAGGGGATATCGTTGGCGGAAAAAACAGTCAGAAGGAAATAGGACAGGATGCTTATCGGCAGATCATCCGTAAAGCAAGGCTGGATGACAATGTGAAGGCCATTGTAGTTCGGATAAATTCGGGAGGGGGATCAGCGCTCGTAAGTGAAAATCTTTGGAGAGAACTTACATTGGCCAAAGCTGAGAAACCTGTTGTGCTAAGCTTTGGTGATGTTTCCGCATCGGGAGGATATTATTTGTCCTGCAATGCCGACAGCATTTTTGCGGATCCTATGACGATTACGGGATCGATTGGAGTATTCAGTATGTTGTTTAACACACAAACATTTTTCAAAAATAAACTTGGCATCACATTCGACGGAGTCCATACAGCTAAACAGCCTGATGCCATTAATATGTATGAACCTTTGACGGATATGCAGAAAAAATTTATTCAGAATGATGTGGACTCGATTTACCACGACTTCACTTCACGTGTCGCCGAAGGGAGGAACAGGGATATTACATATGTAGACAGCATCGGCCAGGGCCGGGTATGGAGTGGCGAGAAAGCGCTGCAACTTGGATTGATTGATCGGATTGGTGGCGTTCAGGATGCTCTGGACTGCGCCGCACGAATGGCTAAACTAACATCTTATCGTTTACATGAATATCCCGAGCCGGAAAATTTTCTGGATCTTTTGCTGAACAACTATGCACAATCGATCAAAATGAAAACTATTACGGCGGATCTTGGCGAACAGGGGGCAAACTGGTATAAAATGTTATCAGTATACAAGTCAATGTCAGGAGTGCCACAGGCAAGAATTCCATTTGAACCAGTTTTAATCCCTTAGACCGTAATAACAGTTTATGAGTCAGCCATACAGTCAATTCCGGGCCATGATGGCCATTTCCAGGGCAAGCTTCCGGGCTATTTTCCGCAGTCCGTCGGCAGTTGTATTTAGTCTTGGATTCCCATTGGTTTTTATTTTGGTTTTCGGTTTTATAGGCGGTGGAGGTACTTCTGTTACGATTGCTCTTAAAAATCCGGCAGACAGTACAAACTATGTGATAAAAGCATTACAGGCGGGTATTGTAAAAATCCGGAAGAAGGATGATGCCAATAATATGCTCACAGAAAAAGATAGCGGTTTTCTCAGAGATGAGCTCGTGAAAGGTAGAATTGCAGCTATTGTTTCCATTGATTCGTCTTTATCGCCTGCAGGATTTACCCAGTATAAAATAATTACACAGACTTCTTCGGCGGCCGGCGATCAGTACCCGATTTTCCGGATGGCAATGGCACAGACGATACAATATATCGAAGACAGAAAAATTCCGGACCAGTTTAAGATTGTAACAGTGCAGCAACTGCCGGATTTGCCGGGAAGACAATACACCATGATTGATTTCATTTTACCCGGGATGCTGGGTTTTTCTCTGTTAAGTGCGGCTGTTTTCGGGGTTGCGTTTGTGTTTTTCAATCTGAG
>DATHPV010000022.1:0-8555 GCA_035483495.1 Puia sp. | reverse complement strand
TCCTCCGCCGGAATTAAAAAAACGATTTCACTTGGGATAATTGCTCTGATCGCAATAGCAGCAGCGGGATTTTATATTTATTTTTATGCTTCAGGAAAGGCTGACGAAATAACCGTACTAGTACATGGAAAGAAAGGAAAGGATGAATTGGTTATACCGGGCAGAGGAAAAGTAAAATTGATCTATGGTGACGCTGATGTAATAGAAACAACCAATGATAAGGGAGAGGTGGTATTCAAACAAATTCCTCCAGTTTTTTTTAAGAAGGGAGCGACGGTTGAATTGCAGTTTTTTGATCCAGAAAACGAACCTTATCGTGTAATCAATCCTGATTCGCTATACGAATTAAATAAAGGCAAATATATTTCTCTCGAAGTTTTGCTTTTCGGCCTTAACAAAATAAAAGGTGTAGTACAAAATATGATTACAGGTCTGCCTTTAGACAGTGTTCGTGTAAGCATAATAGGGACAGAAACCTACTCCAACCAATTTGGTGAGTACACATTGTCCATACCCGATACCCTTCAAGATAAATTCCAAAACGTTCATGCTTTCAAAAATGGATTTGAGCCTTGGGAAATGCATGACGTTCCAGTACAGACAAAGGAAGAAATGCCGATATTACTCAAACCATCATTTAAAAAGAAATGAAACAAGACAGCCTTGTTTTGATTGTTGTCGCATTTCTACTTCTAATGAGGGATCTTTCCCTTCGGATATCATACAATATCATCTTGAGTTCTTTATTTGTAGGGAAATATGCCTTGATCGTAAGGCTTTACGTCAGAAATAAAGATAGTTACGCTGTTATCACTGAACAAAATCCAAATCTTTGAAAAGCTCCTTGCATTTTTATCTTTTCATTTTGTCTTCAATCCTATATTCTGGTTCTTACGCACAGCAGATCTCTGTTTTTGGACGCGTTAGTATTTTTAATTGTAAGACAAAAAATGGCAAAATTGAATACGTAAAAGGAGTATATATTGAAGCCGATTCTGCCAAATCAAGTATCACAGATGATAGTGGGCAGTTTAAATTGGTATTTGTAGGAAAGGCGATTGGAACATCCACCAGAATTAAATTGACAAAATCTGGTTTAGTCCCAGTAAATGATTGGGATCTTAACAACGTAATTATTGGTAGAGCGTCTGCCTTGCAAATTTACCTTTCTAAACCTGGCCAAATTGAAGAAGATTCAATTGCTCTTTATAGTGAAATGTTTAAATCAATAATTACTCAAAAAAATTCATTAATTCTAAAATTGCGTTCAGATGGTCGTGATAAAGAATTGGCAATAAGGGAAATCGAAAATCGTTTCGGTAAATATGTGCGTGATCGAAATGAAGCAGAAGCGTTATTGAATTTAAAAATTGATTCATTAATCAAGCAGCTTCCCAATATTTGCCAGCTGCTCGTTCGCCAGAACCTTGATTTTGCTTCCGATTTATATTTAAATGCTTATAATCAATTTAAAAAAGGAAATGTTGATAGTGTATTGATTCTATTAAAGCCTTCGGTGGTGACTGAATTTTATCAACAGGCGATAAACAATATCAATAGAGGAAAAAACTTGGAAGGCATAGGAAAACAAATGGAAGAAACTGGCTACTTGCAGATACAAGAAATTATAAACAGCTATTACCTTAAAGCGATTACTTATTCACTAAAATTTGAATATCTGAATTCCGCTCATCAATATGACAGTATTATAAAAATATGCAATGACCAAATACTCGGTCCGAATATTTTAGCGTTTTGGTATAATCAGGCGGCAGATCGTTATAATTTTGCATCACTACCCTTAAAGTCTTTAGATTATCAGCAAAAGGCTATTTCTATCGAATCAAATTTAAATGATTTTGACAGTCTTAATATTGCGATGTTATTATTCAATGAGGGAGTGTCATTTACTATACTTGGACAATATGATTCTGCTCTATTTTACCAGCTAAAAGGTATAAAAATCCTTCAAGAAAAGATTGATTCAAATTCCCTTGAACTTGCAACACCGTATGGTTATTTAGCCGTTTCGTTTCACAACTTAGGTAATTATAAATATGCAAGGTTGTATTTTGACAAACAAATAAACATTCTTGTAAATAAGTTTGGAAAGCTAGATTTGGATTTGGCTGGGGCTTATGTTAATTTAGGAAATACGTGCATTGCCGAATCAAAGTTCAATGAAGCTCTGGATAAAAATCGATTTGCAATGAATATTTGTTATGCCAACGGGATTTTTATCAGTCCAACGCTGGCTACTGCTGAATTTAACTGTTCAGAAGCTTTCCGCTATTTAAATAAAGTTGATTCAGCCAAGATACATCTAAATATTGCATTAAACATGTATAGAAAATTACTCGGGGATCAATGTATTCAACTTGCTCGGGTTTATATGCTTTCATCAGATCTTAGTCTGAAAGATAAAGATATCCAATCTGCACTCGCTTTTTCAAAAAAAGATATTTCAATTCAATTACTTTATCGTGATTCCTCAAATGTCGAACTTGGTAAGTCATTTGCACAAATAGCTTTTCTTTATGCATTTTCACGTAGAGAAGATACAGCTGAAATATATTTTAATTTAGCAATGAAAATATTTGAAAAATCAATATTCAAATCTGATTTATTTGTGGCTGATTATTTAAATGATTTTGCAACTATTAATATTAATGCCGGCGAAAGACAAAAAGCTATACGCAATCAAAAAAAGGCTTTAAAAATTTACGGATACAAATTAGTTGAAGCGGATACAAATTATTTAAAGGCACTTAATACATTAGCCAAGTATTATTACCTTGATGATAAATTTGATTCTGCTTTGGAGTATCTTAAGTTGGAAATTGGCATTTTGGAAAAAAACGCTAACTCAACTTTGCGAGTGATTCTTATAAAGAGCTATTCACAAGGTGTGGTTATCGCTAAGGCTCTTGGAAACCAGAGCCTCGAATTATTTTACAAAAAAAAGAAAGAAAAACTCAAACGAACAATTCATACTTAGCAGCGTAGAGTATTTAAACTCGCTAATCAGTGAAATATCGAACATAAAATTGCGTGACCGTTATTTGCAAAAGTGTCTTTGAACGAGAGAAGCATTCTAGAACATCATTCACTATTGGTGATAATAGGATGGGTAATACCCACAATTTCGAATCGACATCTGATACTAAGTTTCTTGTTGAAAATCTTGCAGAATAACAAAACCCTCCGCATTTGCGAGGGGCTGTTTTAATCAAATCTTATGGGAATTAATTAATCCCACATTTGCGGGGCTAGTCTCGTATGTACGGGGCTAGTCTCCGGTAGTGGTGGTAACCTGACTCACTCCACTCAACACCGTTCCGGCAACAGCGAGATAACCTGCAATCTTTACGATGATTGCGGGAAGTGATATCGGAGTTGCTACAACAGCAGCGCTTATAGCGGCCAGCAACAAACCAATATTTCTCAGCTTTTGAAAGAATGTGGGTGTGGGTGAAACGGCCCTTTCAACTAAATTCATAATGATGTTTTTTAATTGTTATGAATACTTGTTCGTGCCGGTCAAATGCACCATATACCAGACTGGTCAACCTTTTTAGTGCTATCCTGGAACGGATTCCTTTTCCGGCACCGGTTATTAAACACACAGGAGCAATACAGCCTTTCAATTCGCGCAATGCCTCATTGGCAGGATGAATGAGAATATATTCCCGTCCGAACACATTCATTACCTGTAAATGACGACCGAATTTTGAAATTCATCTTTATGCCAGGTAATTTTTTCCAACCTTTCGAAAGCAATTCTTTTAGGCATTTCATTTCAATACGCGAACAGTTTGGAAATGTTTTGCATGCCAATGAAGAGTGAATCTGAAAAATCGACATAGGTGAATTAATTAATGTTAGCATGAAGGAAATACTACTGAGGCTTTTTATAAGTTTGAATTCCCTAGCCTTGAATGTAAAAGGGCATAGAGATGGCTCTCAAGATTTATTAACGTTGTATTAACGCAAGAGAAAAGAGCCCATTTTAACATTTAATCAGAGGTACTATTTCAGAACAGAAGTTTTTAAAGTAGCAAGGAAAATTTGAACGGAATCAATTAATCATTAATTGATTAGAAAGTTTATTTATTTCCTCAGTTCGTTTTTATTTATCATTAACGATTTCGCTAACTAAGTGTTAGACCTTAGACCTATTATTTAGAATTGTATGCCTCCTAAGTGTTTTCCATTAGGACAATATAATTTTGAAAATTTAGAATTTTGGATTTGGGTCGCGTATAAATTAAATTCGATTTATTGCAAGAGCCATAGAATTTTAGCCTTACGACAAGTGCTGTCTAATCAAATTTATTTTTTATCATTTTCGGACGCAATTGTCATTCCCTATTTAAACGATTTTTAAGCCATCTACAAAATTAGAAACCTAACTGAATTGCATTTCCCATAGAGGGATGACTGGCGGCTATTTTAACCCTAGTTAAAATGAAAAATCTCTTACCATATATTCTTAATTTCTTTTCATCAACTGGAAATTTATTGAAGAATATTTTCCTTTTATTTTTTCCTTTTTTATTGTTTCAGGATTGTAAACACAATGAAGATTGCCTTACTGCGAATTTAATTCCTGTTTCGCCTTATAACGGTCCACTATGGTATCCTGATGGATCTATGTTGGGGTTTAATCATATTCCGCTCCAATCAATAACCAAAACCAGTCAGGGCAGTTGCTCTCCTGTATATTCATATAGCTATTCTTTAGACTCTGCGGGGTTTTGGTTAATAAACAGGGATGGTACGGGCATGAAGCGAGTGACAAATTTTTTATTGCAGGATCCGTCCTGGTCTCCTGATGGCAAATGGATAGCGTATTGCAACGGTGGGGAGATTTATAAAATGCCTTTCGACGGATTAAAATTTGACACAACAAACATTGTGCAACTGACAACCGGCGCAGCTGCTCATTTCTTTCCGTCTTGGAGCTTGTTAGGTGATACAATTTATTTCGATTCAGACATGCGGGATACGACGATGCCATTTCAGATTTATAAAATGGGTTCTGATGGGACAGGACAGACGCTTATCGGTAATAAAGGAATTGATTCTATTTATTCCCGCGAACCTTTTTGTACAACGGGAAATCAGATTCTTCATATTAGAGGAGGCAAGGAATCAACCCATGTATTCACAATGGATACCAACGGAGAAGATGTTAAACAAATAACGAATAACATAAGCCCACGTATATACATACACAATCCACGTGCCTATGGAGCAAAAGTATTTTATGAAGATTACGGTATCTGGAGTTCGGATATGGATGGATCAAGTCTTCAACAGATTGCGGAAAGTTCGACGCAGGGATTTTCAATCGCACCGGATGGTACAATTGCATATGTTAACCTTGATTTAACGGATGGTTCACCCAATTCTGTGATCGATCAGACGCATGGAGTGATATGGTTAATGAACTCGGACGGTACTAATAAAAGTCAATTCACATTTAATAATTATTAAATCCTTTAAAAGTATGTTTTATGAAATCCTTTTTACACACCTTCATCATTCTTTTAATAGTTTTATTCAATCTTGAAAATCTGCAAGCTCAGTCTTATTATCAAGTTTCTGTTTATTTTAAAACAGGGGTCACACGAATTGTAAGCCCAGGAGACACGGCTGCATCTGTAACTGCTCAGGACATTTTAAATGTACTTGCCAAGTACAACTTACCAGCCAGCAACGTTTATCCTGCATTTCCGTCTTTTGTCGAAACTGATACACTCAAGGTAATTGACAAACTGGGCGATTCTCTGAAACAAATGGACAAGGCTAAAGTCTTCGTTATAACCGTTCCTGATACGACAACCCAGAATAATCTTATTGCCGATCTGAAAAACCTGAGTGAGGTTTTGTTTGCAGAACAAAATGGATCTTCGGTACCTTATAAAGTTCCACTTGATCCAGGATTTGGTAATCAATGGGGATTGAACAATACATCTAATCCCGGACACGACATTCACGCAGAAGCAGCCTGGGACATATTTACCGGGAATCCGAGCAGCATTATTGGAATTATAGACTATGGTGTTGATATAACTCATCCGGATCTTTCTGCCAAGATTGCCGGTGGTGATAAAACTTATTCTATAGACCAAAATGGTACATTTAGTCATGGAACAGTGGTTGCTGGAATCGCAGCTGCGACGACAAATAATAACGTAGGTATTGCAGGAGTAGACTGGCAGGCGCAGCTGCTACCACAAGATATTACAGACTATAACAATTGTTTTTGTATTTCCTATTTCAAAAATGAACATGGTGATGTGCAGACAAATACTAAAATATATAACGCCGTTAATTTCAGTCCCTTTGTATGGACACTCAATCACAGCTATGGGCTTACATATAATAACGGGAAGGATGGAAGATACTCTCTGGTTGTGCGTGACGGTTTTGCCTATGCGTATAAAAATAATAGAACGTCCGTTGCCGCAGTAGGCAATGCTTTGACAGGGACCACTACTTTCCCTGCGGGTTTCACTACGGGATTAATCGGAGTTGGAGAGAGTGATATGAATGATCTTGTATATGGATCTACTATCGGGCCTTTTGTCGATGTAATAGCACCGGGACAACATATATATTCTACTGATTACAATAATCAATATAAGTACGAACAGGGATCTTCATTTTCTGCACCGTTTGTTTCGGGTTTGGCATCCTTGCTAAAAGGTTATAACACAAGTTTATTTAACGATGACATAGAACAAATTATAGACCTGAGTGCAGATTACTATGGGTCAACACCACCATACGATCAGGCCTTCGGATATGGAAGGATAAATGCACAGAGAGCGTTACAGTTTCTTGAATCGCCATATCAGATTCAACATTTGTCAATTACTGGCGGAAGCATTTACGCCACTACTGGGAATATGAAAATGGTTATGCTTGGGGTATTGGGACTATCTGACGCACTTTATACCGTTCAGCGAGTTGAAGTCAGAACGACAATTACTCTTCCAACTGAATGTAAAATAGTGGGCGTCTGGGGAACAGGACTTGGGACCAACGGATTTAGAGATGACGGAGGTTATTGCTTTGGAGAGGGCTTCTGCCAGGTGGTGCCCGGTAGTGTAACTTCAACAAACGCTACGTTAAGAACTTATATATATTATGTAACCGATGTCCTGGGTCATGTTATCGGTTACTTTCCAAGAACTCCTCAAAATGTGAAATTTACCTATACAATTCTCGGGATTCCAGCACCAGTAATTAACGGAGATAATATGGTGTGTACGACTTCTAATCCTTATACATTATCCAGCCTACCTTCAGGTGCAACGGTGTCATGGTCGGCCACACCTAGTAGTCCGGTTCAGATCAATACGCCAAATTCAAATTCTACAACGCTTACGAAAGTGTCATCTAGTCTTGTTACATTAAATGCTCTTGTGACAAATGGATGTGGCGTTGGTCAGAATTACAACGCTACTAAAATTGTTCAGATTGGAGGCCCCTATGTGGGAATTAATTATAGTCCGAATGGATCTTGTGTAGGATCCATGCAAGTCTGGCAACTAGCTGCCAGTCTAGCGTCTGGGACTAACTGGCATTGGTCCGTTGGTTATGTTGGAACAAATGGCAGTATTTATATTCTTTCGCCTTTGTCACAGCAGACATTTGCAGACGTAGTAGGTGGTGGTATCATAAATTTAAACTACACAGATCTATGTGGGGTGGCCCAACAACAGGGCGTTACAGTATATAGTAGTTGTCACTCCCAAGCTGTTATTGCACCAAACCCTGCAAGTGGAATGGTTACCATTTCGACTATGACAACTGGTACTACTAATCAGGCACAAACTAATGCGATTTCAACTGCATCAATGCCATGGAAAATTTATCAGATGAAGCTCATAGGGCCATCGGGGAATTTAGTTGGGGTGTATAAATATCCAGTTGGTATAACGTCGACAAATATCGATGTCAGTAATTTACCCAATGGCACATATACTTTGCAATTTTTTGATAATACGACTTGGACCACGCAGCAAATCCTTGTCTTAAAATGAGTCTGGAAAATTAAACAGCGTCGCTCATCACTTTAAACGCTTGATGAGTGACGACTGTTCAAATGCTTTAATCGCGGTCAGTAAAGTAGCATAGAGAGACAAATCCATTTTCACTAAAGTAAGAAAGAAGATAATACATCGTCCCTGACATAGGTGCAAGATATAAAGACGTTCAGACACAAAAATGGCTATTGTTAAAGGCATTTGATATTTTCTTTATGCAGTTAAGGTTCTGTTGATTAAAAGATGTATGTCTTGTAATGTCTTAACTTCTCTTTGTCTAATAAAAACCCCTTGCTTTCGCAAGGGGCTGTTATTAATCACAACTTAGGGAAGCGCAATTAATCCCGCATTCGCGGGACTAGCCCCGTATGTACGGGACTAGTCTCCGGTAGTGGTGGTAACCTGACTCACTCCACTCAACACCGTTCCGGCAACAGCGAGATAACCTGCAATCTTTACGATGATTGCGGGAAGTGATATCGGAGTTGCTACAAC
>DATHPV010000021.1:0-6225 GCA_035483495.1 Puia sp. | reverse complement strand
AGAAGTTTTCATCGCGGTCAAAAAGTCCAAGGACATGATCAAACTCGAAATAACAGATAATGGAATAGGTTTTGACGTGAAAAAGAAATCCAATGGCATCGGACTGCAGAATATAAAGAGCCGGGCGAAAGTTTATGGCGGATCGGTGAAACTCATTAGTTCTCCGGGCAGCGGTTGCACTTTAAGAATGTCGGTTCCAACTCAACATAATCTAAATAAAACCCTATGTCAGTAACTACTATTATGATCGTAGATGATCACACCCTACTCCGGGAAACATGGGCAAAAATCCTGAGTTTCCATGAGCATTTAAAAATAATCGCTAATACCGGGAACGGCCAGGAAGCCATACAAATTGCCAAAGAGAAAAATCCTGCCCTGGTATTGCTGGATATCAATATGGCGCCTTTGAATGGCTTTGATATTTTACAGGCAATCCGCAAATATTCCCCGATCTCCAAAGTGATTGCAGTCTCAATGCATTCACAGCCGAGTTATGCAAAAAAAATGCTCAGATCCGGGGCAAGGGCCTACGTAACCAAAAACTCTACCAGCGATGAATTGATGACCGCTGTAGAGCAGGTAATCGCAGGGAGAAAATACCTATGCAGTGAGATAAAAAATATACTTGCCATGCAGATGACCGAAGAGGAAGAACAGAACGCAATGAATAGCCTAACACAAAAACATATGGAAGTGATCCGGCTCATGAAAATGGGACTGGCTTCCAAAGAAATAGCCATGGAGTTGAATATCACCACACGGACAGTTCAGGTGCACAAACAAACGATTTATAAAAAAATGAAAGTAAGAAATTCTCTTTCCCTGCTGAATTTGATCAATCAACACGAATTGTAAATTTATGCGCCACTCTCTTTTGTTAACTCAGCAGCATTCTGCCAAGGAGCATTCAAAAATTAAAAAAGAACGCCTGATCCGGGTTTTGGATGAGATCAAGGATTACGCTATCGTGCTATTGGATCAGGTAGGCACCATTGAAAGTTGGAATAAGGGAGCTGAAATAATGAATGGATACAGATCAGAGGAGATCACCGGTAAGAATTTTAGTGTTTTTTATTCTGCAAAAGATAAGGCGGAAAAGCGACCCCAACATCTCTTGCGTCTGGCTGCAGAAAATAGCTCCGCCATTGATGAAAGCTGGGAGACCCGCAAAGACGGCTCAACGTTTTGGGGCGAAGTGCTGATCACTTCCATCCATGATCACGAGGGAAACCTGATCGGCTTTAGCAGGATCGTTAAGGATCTCACAGCCGTTAAACAAAACCAGGAATTGATCAGGGCCGCCGAAGAACGTTATTCAAAAATGCTGGCTGAGATCCAGGACTATGCCATCATTCTCCTTGATAAAGATGGAAATATTGAAAACTGGAATCTAGGGGCTGAAACTATAAAAGGGTATGCGTCCGCTGAAGCCATCGGAAAAAATTTCAGGATCTTTTACCCCCGGGAGGACCAACAAAACCGGTTACCGGAAATGCTGCTGGAAACGGCAGTAAACAATAACAGCGCCTACCAGGAAGGCTGGCGTGTGCGTAAAGATGGCAGCAAATTTTGGGCGTCTGTCGTTATAACGGCACTGCATAATGCAAACAATGAGGTGATCGGGTTTTCAAAAGTGACCAAAGACCTTACGGATAAAAAACTGGCCGAAGAAAGACAGGCAACATATATTCACCAAAAAGAAATAAGAAGTAAAGAGATGCAGGAATTTGCCTACATCGCTTCGCACGATCTGCATGAGCCCTTACGCACCATCAAAAGTTTTTTGGAGCTTTTTGAATTAAGCTTTAAATCACAGGTTAATGATGAAGCCAAAATGTATATCGGCATAATTAATGAATCTGTTGAAAGAATGCAGGAAATGATCAAAGGTGTTATGGACTATTCGGTACTTGGAATGGACAGAGAAGTAAGCCGCGTAGATATCAGCGATGTGGTAGAAAAAGTTAAGGTGGATCTGAGTGCCAGCATATCATCTTGCGGAGCGAATATCTGTGCGGAGTCATTGCCAGTCATTCAAGGTTACCGAAATGAATTATACCAGCTCTTTCAAAACCTGATCAGCAATGCCATAAAATTCAAAAAACCGGATTTGTCTCCTGTTATTGAAATTAGCGCCACCCCATCTGGGGATAAATGGTTATTCAAAGTAAAAGACAATGGCATCGGAATGGATAGCCGGTTCATTGAAAAGATTTTTCTGATCTTTCAGAAACTCCATTCCCGGGATATATATGGCGGAACAGGAATTGGTCTGGCTTATGCCAAAAAAATAGTAGAAATGCATAACGGAAGAATTTGGGCGGAATCGACTCTGGGTTCAGGAAGTACTTTTTATTTTTTGTTAAGCGATATACACTTTCCATGATAAATACCAAAAAAATTGATGGTCTTGAACGTGTATTGCTGGTGGATGACGACCGGCCGACTAACTTTTTGCATAGTAAAGTGATCAAAAATTCGAATTTTGATACTCATGTTCAGGTTACAACCAGTGGAGCCGAAGCGCTCGAATACTTGACTTGTACCGGGCGATATGTAACCGGGGTGAAGTACCCACAGCCAGGGATCATTTTTCTCGACATTAATATGCCCGGTATGAGCGGATGGGACTTTTTGGAAGATTATGAAAAATTAAATGAGAACCAAAAGGCAAGAATTATTGTAGTGATGCTTACCACTTCTGACAAGCCGGTGGAAAAGGCAAGTGCATTCACGGGTATCAAATGCTTCATCAATAAACCATTAAAAGTTGATGTATTAAAAAACCTGGTACATAAATATTTTGTAACCCCTTCCGTATGATTTTTTTAGGCCGGGTTCCTTAAAATAAAGTAAAAGCGGCTGCCTTTCCCTGGTTCGGATTCAACCCATATCTCCCCTTTGTGTAACCCAACTATTTTTGCACATTGGGCAAGCCCGATACCACTGCCATCATATTCAGTTCGGGGATGCAGTTTTTGGAATATCGTAAATATCCTGCTGATGTGTTCTTTTTTTATTCCTATGCCATTATCACTCACTTCAAAGAGCCAACCGTCTTCCGCCTTTTTAGCTTCCACCCGGATGACCGCGCGATTTCCCGGCATTTGAAATTTGATCCCATTGGTGATGAGATTCTGAAACAAAAGTTTTAATTCTGTGGGATAGCCTTTAACAGTGGGAAGATGTCCGCTGGTAATGACCGCTTCATTTTGTATTATTCGCGCGCCAATATCAGCCAATACATGATTAAAGATTTCATTGCAGTCGACGAGCTCCGGCAGATCACTTTTACCGATCCGGCTATAATCAAGCAGTACCTGGATCAGCTTTTTCATTCTTGCTGACGCTTCCAGTATAAAATTGATTTGCTCGTCCATATCTTTATCAAATCTGCCCCTGTACTGGAATGCAAGCAGATTGACAAATCCGGAAACAGTATTCAGGGGCTCCTGCAGATCATGCGAAGCCACATAAGCGAATTGACTCAGTTCATTATTCTTTATTTCCAGTTCACGATTAGATTCACTCAATGCTGCCTCATTTATACTTTGCGTGGAAATGGCTTTATCCAGCTTCGCCGACATTTCATTGAATGCCAGGGCAAGTTTTCCGATCTCGTCATGTGAATATACTTTTGCCCTGGTGGCATAGTCACCTTTAGCAAACGCGTTGGCTGCCGAAATGATCTCGTTCAGTCCTTTTTGAATGGAACGGCTCACTGAAATGGCCAGGATCAGACCGGATGACTCAACAGTGAGTGCGATGATAAAAAGAAGTTTAAGCACAACACTCTCCAACCACCGTGATCCCTCCCCCAGTGTGTAAGAAAATTCATCTTCCAATTTGGTAAGTTCATCATTTAAGACCGGGATCTGCGCCAGTAGCCCGGCAATTTTTTCGGGGGACGGAGACGATCCATGTATTTCCTGGTATAACTGCTGGCTTAGGGGAAGCAATTTTAATGCGTCGGCTTCCGCTTGTCCCCATAACGTGCTTGCCCGCCGTATATAGGAGATATTGCTAAACCTCCTGAACAATTTGATCATGCCGTCTATATCATCAGGATTGTTTCTTCCTTCCAGAAAACCTTCCTTTACCTTATCCCAATCCGGATGGAGGGCACCCATTTCCATGCGGGCTTTGCGATCACCCAACACTACTTTCATGTATTCCTTGAAATGCAAATAATACGTTTCATTTCTGGTCATCGCATAACTGCCCAGGTTATATACCGCATCTTTTTGTGCTTTTGACCATAGCCCTTCACCTCCGACATAGGCGCGCAGAGAAGACAAGGTGGTAATTGAAAAGATCAAGGCAAACAGTTCAATGGCGATCAGGGAAGCCATTATTCCTACAGTGAAATACAGCTTTCGTGCAATGGATACATTTTTTATCCAACTGAAAGGGGCAACTTTCATTTCTGTTTATTGAAGTATAAATAATTCAAATATTACCCACGCCGTTGGTAACTACTCATTGCCAATTTGCCTTCCTGTTTCCTTTATCGGGAAATAGGTAGATAAAATCTCTAATAGCATCTCTTTGGAAAAAGGCTTCCTGTAAAAACCATTTATACTGCTAAATTGCTTGGCCATCGCCAGGTCGTCGGGGTGGACACTTGTCGTAAGCATAGCCAAAACGACCTTAGCCTTTTGTCCGTCAGGAAGCTTTTCATATTCCCTCAGAAATTCCCATCCGTTCATGCCGGGCATCTTAATATCCAGGAGAATCAATCCGGGTTGTGGGAATTGGGGTTGCAACGCAAACCTTCCGGTCGAGGTCAGGTATTCTAAACCCTCACTACCGCTGCTTACTCTTTGTATAGTAGTGTCTATGCCTGCAGATTCAATGATTAATTTGTGGAACAGATTTGTAGCTGCGTCATCATCTATCAATAAAACACAATTCAGGTCTTCAATTTTTTTTTTCATTCATTAGTAGATTAAGCGTGAGGGTTACCGTTTTTTTGAAAATAGATCAACCAAAAAACGTTTTAAATAGCCGGTAATTTAAATGAAAAATATAATTTGAATCATATTGTTTATAAAAATATCTGCAAAAAATAGGAATTGATGATGAGATAAAATTTTGTAGATGGAAATACGTATTCCAAAATTTTACGGGTTCATACATCAAACGAAGTTCGGCAAGCACGTTTGCAGAAATGAAATTGATAACGGTAATCTATAACCGAAAAATGAACTGGTCTTTAACATTTCGCAAGATGGTCCCGCACGCAATCTTCAACGGCCATTATCAATGGGGTATGCATCAATAGCCTGTGAGCCGGGAGAATAACATTTTCCTTTTTATTGCTTTGCGTATTGGTGAAAGAAACTTTATAGAGTTGTCCTTCACTTTCTTCAATGATGATTCCGCTGCCAGCTGGTTTAGTTTCTGAATCAAGCACGATTACGGATTGACCCTTTTCAAATATCATAACGTTTAATTTACATTAAGTAACAACTAAAGACAAATTACGTATTGTAGAAATCTCTCTTCAGCAATTTTGTTCCTAATCTTTCCACATGATTGGTTTTTATTGAAGCTACTGTTTGCATCAGGATAATTTCGTGTCCTGCTGTTTTAATAGAAATTCCCCGTGAAGACGGGGAATTTCTTTGCTTCCGTACTCAAGAGATGAGCAAAGACCCTGACAGGGTGGATCTTGAACGGGAGCATTCATTAATAACTAAACCCCTAAATCCAATACGGGAACAAAATATCTCTCAGAAATTACGTTTCATATTTTTTTTCAGCCATTTTAAAAAATTGAGCAATAATAACATGAATGAGTAAGTGTTTTCTGTTATCCGGATTCACCTAGTTCATTTTCCGGGACAGAGGCAATCGGAATGTCCGGCAAAATAATGAAACTAACGTTTATGTATAACCGAATATTTGATACCAAAGACTGACCGGTCAACATATCATATGACCCGTATCTTTTTGTATTGACCTACGCAGGTAAACCCACCAGGCCCGGAGGAAATATTATGGAAAAAACAGTCCCCTTGTCCACCTCGGATTGCACGTCAATCCGTAAGTTATAATATTGGGCAATGGTCCTAACAATATAAAGTCCCAGTCCATAGCCTTCCTCTGTGTTACCTGCGCTTTTTTTAAACCTGTCGAAGATGCTGTGCAGTTCACCGGCAGCAATGCCGATCCCGGTATCTTGTATACGGAGCGTGTACGAAACCCCGGCAACATAAT
>DATHPV010000020.1:0-3826 GCA_035483495.1 Puia sp. | reverse complement strand
ATACTATGTTTAAAAAGGAAATAGGTCCACTTCAGGATGCGCAACGAGCCATTTTACTATTACGTTCAAAAGCGAATGAGTGGGGAATTGATAAAAAACGAATAGGAATTATGGGATTTTCGGCAGGTGGTCATCTTGCTTCCACGGCTGGAACACATTTTGAAAAAAATTACATTGACAATCCGGCAAATATTAATTTACGACCCGATTTTATGCTGCTGATTTATCCCGTTATTAGTTTTGACGGGCGGATCGGACATATGGGTTCAATGCATAATTTACTTGGACCAAATCCTTCTCAGGAACAAATACGTGAATTTTCAAATGAGACCAGAGTAAGCGATCAAACCCCGCCGTCTTTTTTGGTTCATGCTAAAGACGACATTACCGTTCCGTATGAAAATAGCATTGTATTTGCCGATTCTCTTAAAAAACATCATGTGCCTGCGGAAATTTTTCTTTATGAAAAAGGTGGACATGGTTTCGGAATGACGAATCTAACCGACAATAGATCCTGGATGGATTCCTGTATAAGGTGGGTTCTGGCTTTTAAACCGGGAACCTTACCAATGCATGAAATGGATCATTAACTTCCTTTCTTCTTCAAACGCATGATTGCACCTGGTTTTTTAAGGCAAACAATTTCCTGGCACGGTTTTTTTACTTGTTATTCAAAATACTTCAGATGCAAATCCTTCACGAAGAAAAAACAGGTGAAATACGGACTTCCGCTTTTAAATCTCCGGCTTCACTGAATTCCTTCGCGGCCAAACCCTCTAAAAGCTTAATAAAAAATGAAAACATCTCATGGCTGATCTGTTTTGGGATCGTCTCTTTTCTTACCGGGATGTTAAAATTTTTAAAACTTGGGGTAACAATGGATACAGTTACATCCGTTTTCTTCTACGTTTCATCAATCGGTGTGTTTTATTTTCTCTATAAAATATTTTCTGCCCCCAAAACCAGTCCCGCGAAAAACGCTGGTTCTTTTCATAGCCTGAACTGAGTTCACCATTTTTATCTTCCATTTTATTGAATGTTTGTTGTTTAAATTCCGCAGCGTACGTCGGATAAAATCTTTTTAGTAAAATTGTACCGGTATGAAAAATATTCACATCCGGCCAATTCGTCCGGAAGACAATATTGCTATTGCATCCGTTATCCGGCAGGTACTTGCTGAATTCAAAGCGAATAAACCAGGAACAGTATTTTATGATCCTACAACAGATAATTTGTTTCAGTTATTCTCAGAACGTAACGCTGTGTATTTTATAGCTGTTGCCGATGGTGAAGTTGTTGGTGGCTCGGGGGTATTTCCCACAACTGGTCTTCCAGATGGTTATTGTGAGCTCGTGAAACTTTACCTTCTGCCTGAGATGCGGGGACGGGGACTGGGGCTTAAACTCATGGAAAAGTGTTTTCAGAAGTCAATCGAATTGGGGTTTAGTCATATTTATCTCGAAACAATGCCAGAATTGCGCAGTGCCATAGGACTTTATGAAAAAGCTGGATTTTCATATCTGCCCGGCCCTTTGGGACAGTCAGGGCATTTTGGGTGTGATCTTTGGATGACTAAAAATTTACATTAGTTCTAAAAAACAAATCCTAATTTTAAGCGTTAACCTAAATACATGAAAAACCAAATCCACAATTCTCTTCTGCAGAGAATAAAAGAACTGCATATTAAGATTCTTCAGTCCAATGACCTTCCGGAAATTGGCAATTATTTGCAGGAAATCCTGGATAAGGTAATTCCCAGTCTGCCGGCTTCTGGTGAGAAATTGCAGAATGGTTATTTGAAAGACATGAGCAGGTCGCGGATAATACAAATCCTGAAAAGCGATATTAAATCGATCGTAGACGGTACTTACAGAAGGGCAGAGATTGCCAAATACAAGGCCTCAATGGATATCGCCTGGTTAAAAAATCTCTTTACTGATTCTTCATCCCTGCAGTAAACTCACTTTACTGTTTTATCCTCCTTGTAGGGACGATTCTGCGTTAATTCGGGAACTCAGTCTGATCATAAATAGTCCTAAAATCGCTATAACAGCAAACGAGATCCGCAGGCTGCTTGCTTGTGCCACATAACCTATCATAGGGGGCACCACCAGAAAACCCAAATAACCCAATGACGAAATGGATGCAAGCGCAGCGCCCGGATTAGACATAGGAATTTTCCCTGCCAGGCTAAATACGAATGGGACAACACAGGATACCCCGAAACCGGTCAATAGATATCCTATCAGAACAAGAAAAATATAAGGCGACAAAACAGTTATCGTAAACCCGCTGAATATCAATATTCCGCTTCCTGCCAATATCTTTCGAATCCCGAATCTGTCAGCCATATAATCTCCCAGGAATCTGCCTGTGGTCATCGCAACCATATAAATTACAAAAGCAATTGTTGCAATCGCTTTGGTTCCGTGTAATACCTGTCGGATATAAATACCGCTCCAATCGTACATCGTATTCTCGCAAGCCATGGAGCTGAAACAAATCAGGGAAAATATCAGCATGTTTTTAGGCGGAAGTGCGAAAATTGATCTTTTGACTGAATGATCAGGGCGTTGATCCAGGGCATCTTTATAATAATAGAGAGTCAGTGAGGAAAGAAAAAGACTTACACCCAGGAGATGCCAGGCGGGAATTATATTTTTTGCAACCATTAAGTACCCGAAGGCTGCACCGGCAAAACCAGCCATGCTCCAAACTGCATGAAAGGAACTCATAATCGAACGTTTGTACAATGCCTGTACGCCGATGGCCTGAGCATTCATCGACAGATTCATAATATTCCTGGAGGAACCGAATAAAAATAAAGCGATGCCTAACACCCATGTGTATTCGCTAAATCCGATACAGGCCAGAACGAAATTATACACCATGGCCCCTATGAGCATAATAGTCCTGCTCTTGAAATGGTCAAGCATTTTTCCAGTGAATGGCATGGTGAGAATCAGCCCCAACGGCATCATAAAAAGCAGTGTGCCGAAATGTGCATCATTGAGCTTTAGCGATTCTTTTATTCCGGGAATTCTGGACGTCCAGCTGGAATACCCGAAACCGGAGATGAAAAAATAAACAGCATTTGCCCGCCTGAGCCGGTTGAGGGGAATTTCTTGCATTTAATAAACAAATATAGGGCTTAAGAATAGTGAACATATTCCGGAAAATATTGTTCTTTAAACATCAAATCAAAAGTCATGGAAAAAGTCTGGCTGATAACAGGATGCTCCACCGGTTTTGGTAGGGAACTTGCCATTGAAGTTTTAAAGAAAGGATATTCTGCCATAGTTACGGCGCGAAAGCTCACTGACATTGAAGACATAGTAAAAAGTTATCCGGAAAAATCACTGGCACTTGAACTGGATGTAACCAAACCCGATCAGATAAAAGCTGTGGTCGAAAAATCGGTAAAACGTTTCGGAGGAATTGACGTTCTGGTGAATAACGCAGGTATCGGCTATTTTGCAGCCATTGAAGAAAGCGAAGACGATGAAGTGAGAAAAATGTTTGAAATAAATTTCTTTGGTCTTGCAAAAATGACACAAGAGGTGCTCCCTTTTATGCGTGCCAGGAAAAAAGGGCATATCATCAATATCGCTTCCATCGGAGGACTTGTTGGATTTCCAACTGTAGGATTTTACAATGCAACGAAATTTGCAGTGGATGGGCTCTCTGAATCTCTTGCTAAAGAAACGGCACCTTTAGGAATAAAAGTTACCATTGTTGCGCCCAGTGGATTCCGTACCGACTGGGCAGGTCGTTCAGCCAAAAACAGCCATATCGTTATCGACGATTACGAATCTACGGCACATGC
>DATHPV010000019.1:0-3699 GCA_035483495.1 Puia sp. | reverse complement strand
CTGCTTTCTCATCAACAACCTGTTCTTACTGTTTCCAATGTTAGTTTAGACGGAACTCTTTCGGCGCCAGCAGATCTCAACGTGGGTTTTCTAAATTGCATTTTCTGGGGAAGCGAAAGTATTACAGATGAAGCTTCCATTACAAAACAAGGTGCTACTGCATTCAATGTACTATTTGATCATACCATCCTTAAGCAGCAAAACTATCCGGCGAATATTGACAGCAGTTTTTTATGGCTGAATACGAATCCCCAGTTTTTGGATACGAGTTTTTCGAGTAATAGTTTCAATTTTCATGTGGAAGCCAGTTCTCCTGCAGTGGATCACGGATCCAATTTGGGTGTTTTGATTGATCTTGACGGAAACCCAAGGCCGGTGAATCTTCCCGACATCGGTTGTTATGAACGGCAGTAATTCCTTAGGCATTTCACCTAACTTTGATAGTGGAACATTGATTATAAAATAAAAATATATTGTATGATAAGACTATTGCTCATTCCAATTTTATTTATGATTCATAGCAGCGTTAGTGTGTATGATTTTAAAGTGCCGGCACTGGATGGTGGAACGATTGATCTTTCTGCATATAAAGGAAAGAAATTGCTTATCGTAAATACTGCGTCCAAATGTGGGTTCACACCGCAGTATGCAGATCTGCAAAAATTGTATGAAAAATACAAAGACAAACTGGTGATCGTTGGATTTCCGGCAAACGATTTTGGTGGTCAGGAACCAGGTACGAATACAGAAATCAAGGAATTTTGTCAGAAGAATTATGGAGTCACTTTTCCATTGGCTGCGAAATCGGATGTCGTAGGAGACAATACCTCGCCATTATTTAAATATCTTACTGAAGAAGCTATAAAACTCGGAACACCTGCTCCCGTTATCAAATGGAATTTTACAAAATTCCTGATTGATGAAAACGGAAAACTTGTTGGTGTTTACAACAGTAAGGTTACTCCTATGAGCGATGAGATTACATCTCATCTCAATTAACCCTGACTAAGAAATGTTATTCAGTCAGGTTATTGGTCAATTGGAAATCAAAGAAAAGCTTCGCAATCTGGTTGAACATAATCGGTTAAGCCATGCATTGCTGCTGAATGCGCCGGAAGGTGCAGGCGGACTGCCACTGGCATTGGCTTTTTCACAGTTTCTGGTTTGTGACCGTGTAAACAACGAAAGTTCAGAAAATAATTTCCCTGTTGAAAGCTGCAATGTGTGTCCAGCCTGTATAAAGGCTTTAAAGCTGATTCATCCGGATATACATTATGTATATCCGGTTGTTTCGCAAAAGCCAGGCGATAAACCGGTAAGTGCAGATTTCATAACTGAGTGGAGGGAATTCATTTCACAGTTTCCATATGGAACTATTTTTGACTGGCTCCAGTTTATACAGGCAGAAAATAAACAGGGTAATATTTCTGCACATGAATGCAATGAGATCAATCGGAAACTAAGCCTGAAGAGCTTTGAAAATGGATATAAGATTCTCATTATGTGGATGCCTGAATACCTGGGAAATGAAGGGAATAAATTATTAAAGCTCATTGAAGAACCACCCCCTGATACACTATTTATATTGGTTACAGAAAATGAAGCCCAGATTCTTCCAACCATTCTTTCACGTGTTCAAATTATCCGCCTTCCCCGTCCCTCAGTTCCTGAAATTCAGGAAGCACTAATTGTACGTGCAGGTGTAAGTCCGGACCAGGCAAGGCAGCTTGCTGCTGTTAGTGAACAGAATTATCGGGAGGCACTGAGACAGCTACAACATGGCCAGGACGACTGGCTGGGCTTATTACGGGAATGGCTAAACGCTGTTTTAAGGACCGGCCCTATCGCACAGGTAAAATGGGTGGAAGAAATCAGTAAAGCTGGTCGTGAAAAACAGAAACAATTTCTGCAGTACTTTATTCACCTTCTTGAGCAGGCAATACGGATTCGCATGTCTGAGGGCTCCATTGCTGACATGCCCGAATCAGAAAAAGACTTTGCATTGAGACTGAACAAGATCGCTGATATGTCGTCGCAGAAGGCCATTGCGACAGAACTCAATAAATCGATTTATCATATTGAAAGAAACGCACATGCTAAAATGCTATTTCATGCGCTTACCATCAGACTCTACCATATCCTGGCAGCAGGCGAAGAAGTGGTGGTAACCTAGGAACTTAGTATATTTGGCAATTGCTTGTTAATATATAATTATCTATGGGATGTACTAATTGTGGCACTGCCGGCGGCAAACCAGGCGGATGCCAGAGTCACGGAAGTTGTGGTACAGGAAGTTGCAACAGGATGAATGTATATGACTGGCTCTCGAACCTGCCGATTCACGATCCCGCCACAGAATGCCGGGTGATGGAAATAAGTTTTAGTCAGGGTAGCCGTAAAGATTTTTATCGTAATACAACAACACAGATTTTCGAAAAGGGTGAAACAGTAAGTGTGGAGGGTGTGAGTGGTTTCGACGTTGGTACGGTTAGTCTTACGGGAGAGTTAGTCAGGATACAATTGAAGAAAAAAAGTGTGGATGAGTTTCATCCGGACATGAAGAAGATATTACGTCGATCTTCGGAACGTGATCTCGATCTGCTTAAACAAAATAAAGCACGCGAAAAGGAAGCGGTTATCCGTTCCCGCGCCATTTCCCGGCAATTGAAACTGGATATGAAAGTATCCCAGGTTGAGATTCAGGCCGATGGAAGAAAAGCTACATTTTATTATATCGCCGACGACAGGGTTGATTTTCGCGAACTTATAAAAATATTCGCGTCTGAATTCAGAGTAAAAGTAGAAATGCGCCAGATTGGCGCCAGGCAGGAAGCAGGAAAAGTAGGCGGTATCGGAAGCTGTGGTCGTGAACTCTGTTGTTCAACCTGGCTTACAGATTTCAAATCAGTAAATACCACCGCTGCACGATATCAGAATCTCTCCATCAATCAAAGTAAGTTGAGCGGACAGTGTGGACGTTTAAAATGTTGTCTGAATTATGAGTTGGACACTTACCTGGATGGACTACAGCAGTTTCCGGAAAATGCAGATACATTACAAGTAGCAAAAGGAACTGCGCTGCTCGTAAAAAAAGATATTTTCAAAAACCTGATGTGGTATGTGCTCCCTGACAGCAACAAACAATATCCGTTGCTGATCGAAAGAGTTAAACAAATCAAGAATCTAAATAAACAAAATATTATTCCTGAGGATCTGGGCGCTGTTGAAGTGAATGGCAAGCCAAAGGAAGAATTAGTAAATGTTGATCTCACCGGTCAGTTCAGTATAAAGGCGCTTGATAATGCCGATCGCAAAAAAAGACAGAATCAACGTCCGGCGTCTCCTCAGCAGCGCCGAAATGATCAAAGACCTAACAACAACAGACCTAACAACAGACCTGATAACAAACCACCACAAGGGCCGCCCAGGAAGAAATAGTATTTCATGAAAGGCTTTAAAAGGAAAATGTTTGTATTATCAGGTGTCTTCCTGGTAAGCTGGCTTCTTCTTGCGCAATGTTGTATGAGTTTCCGAAAATCAGATGCTGATGAGATTTCTGAATTTGCAAAAAGTCAGATTACACTCCGTACAGCAACATTAAAGGTAGATGGCAGGCATATTCACTATGCCATGACCGGCAACGATTCATTACCAACAATTTTTTTCATACACGGATCTCCCGGAAGCTGGACAGCTTTC
>DATHPV010000018.1:0-4992 GCA_035483495.1 Puia sp. | reverse complement strand
TTTGTGATGGATTTTTTTTCAAAGGAAAAGAAGTGGCGATTGTCGGAGCGGGAGATACGGCAGCGGAAGAAGCGTTATATCTGTCGAAACTTTGTACGAACGTACATATGTTGATAAGAAAGGGAGAGATGCGTGCATCTAAGATCATGCAACAGAGAATTCATGAAGCGTCCAATATTAAAATTTACTGGAACACAGTCGTGGAAGAAATATTGGGTGAACATAAAGTAGACGGAGTACGAATTAAGAATACGAGTACCGGGGATGTCGAAACAATTCCCGTACACGGTTTTTTTGTGGCGATCGGTCATGAGCCCAACTCCGGCATATTCAAAGAGTGGTTAAATATGGATGAGACGGGATATATTAAAACCATTCCCGGAACTTCGAGAACAAATATTGAAGGTGTTTTTGCAGCTGGTGATGTTCAGGACAGAATTTACAGACAAGCGGTTACCGCTGCAGGCAGTGGTTGTATGGCAGCTCTGGATGCGGAAAGATGGCTGGCTTTGAAACCACACTAAAAAATTTGGAAATCAGGAGATTTGAAAATGATTTCCAAATTTCCAAATCTTCAAATTTCCAAATTGATTCTATGGTAACTATCGAACTACAGAACCTGACATTTTATGAACATCATGGTATTTACGAGGAGGAAAGAAAAGTTATGAATTCCTTTGAAGTGAACCTGAGTGTATCATATGTTGAATCGGATTTTGTTTTTGAAAAGATCTCAGATACCATCAGTTATGTTAATTTATTTAGGATTGTTCAGGAAAAAATGAAAGAACCTGTTTTTCTTTTGGAAAAAATCTGTCAGGGTATTATCTTAAACATCAAACATCAATATCCGGCCGTATCCGAGGTGAAAATCAGCATATTCAAATTACAGGCACCTATAGAGCATTTTGCAGGCAGAGTCGGAGTATCGATGCATCGCTCATTTAAGGAATAATCATGCTTCGACTTCTTACTTTTATTTTTTTTCTATCGCCTTTCCTGTTGTTTTCACAGGATACGGATGAACTAATAAAAGAGGCACAACTGCAGGAATCGCAGTTTCATGAGAATGAAGCTTTTCTCAAATACGCAGAAGTTTTAAAAAAAGATCAAAATAACTTACTGGCACTCTGGAAATGCAGCGAACTCTGTTCAAGAATTGGCGCAAGACAGGCTGATAAAGAAAAAATGCGTCCTTATTTTGTTGCTGCAAGAAACTATGCAACATCTGCGCTACACGTGAATCCGGTTTCATCTGAAGCAAATTGTGCCATGGCATTTGCATTGGGAAGAGTGTCTCTTGTAAGCAGTACAAAAGAAAGGGTGATGCTTGCCAAGGACGTAAAGCACTACGCAGAAAATGCTATACGCCTGGATCCCGATAATTTCAGGGCCTATCATATTCTGGGTCGCTGGAATTATGAAGTGAGTGAGCTCAATCTGGCGGAAAAATCTTTTGCCCGGTTATTTTATGGCAAAATACCGACAGGGACTCTGGAGGAAGCCATTTTTGATTTTGAAAAAAGCCGTTCCATTAATCCGGCATTCATTTTAAATTATCTTGAACTGGGGCGTGCCTATCATCGCATCGGCGAAGACAAAAAAGCAATTGCCAATCTTCATTTTTTATTAGGGTTACCTAATCTGATATATGATGATACGCGTGCGAAATTAATTGCCAGGCAGTTGCTTACGGAATGGCAATAATCCGGGCCTCCAGTCGTCAAATTGTAGTATTATTGCGATCCGCTTTATGAACATCAGACCTGAATTTGATATACACAATGAAGATCCTCATTCAGAGGATCCGGCACAGTGCCGCCTGCTGATTGAAGTAGGTGCCTGTTCACTGATATTTGTCTTGTTAAACGTCCGCGGTATGCGGCCGGTTGTGATCCGCGTTTTTCAATGGCCACAGGTTAAAACTGGCGAACCAGAATCCATACTGCGGGGCATTCTGGAATCTGATCCCATACTGAGCGGATTTGATGCCAGCGAAACATTTCTCGTTTACAATTTTCCTGAAAGCAATCTGATCCCTGAAAAGTTTTTTGGTTCAGATATTACCAGACCGGTAACAGACCTTATCTATGGTGATCTGAGTGATGATCTGGTGATGGATGAAAAGATTCCATGGTTTGAATTTCACAATGTTTATCGCGTTCCTGTGCCGGTGCATTTTCTGATGCAGGAAAAATTTAAGAATGCTCGATACTGGCATTTCTACAGTCTGCAGCTTAAGTGTTTCAAAATGTTCACTGCAAAAGAAGAAGCGGAATACATGAAAGTCTTCTTTTATCCTGATAAAATGCTGGTGATGGTATGCAAAAGCGGTCAGTTGCAACTCATTCAGCATTTCAACTATATTGACTCTAAAGATGTGCTTTACAATTTGCTGAATTGTTGCCATCAGCTTAATATGAGCCGAGGAGAATTGGTATTGGAACTTTCCGGAATGATAGAAAAAAAATCGGCGCTCTATGAGGATCTGGAATTGTACTTCCTGAATATCCGTTTCGACAATATGGAAGATAGTATCAAGATGACTGATGAGCTCATGCAATTCCCCAATCATTTTTTCTCTTCCCTGTTGAAAATGACGATATGCGTATAATCGGAGGTGAATGGGGTGGAAGAAAAATTCATCCGCCTTCTAAAATGCCCTTTACCCGCCCAACTACAGATATAGCTAAAGAAGGACTGTTTAATATCCTCCAATCGAATCGGGAAATCAAAGGCTTAAAAACACTGGATCTTTTTGGCGGTACAGGAAGCATTAGTTTTGAACTTGCTTCCCGCGGTGCGAGCGATTTGACAATCGTTGAGAAAGACAGACAGATGCTCGATTTCATTCGTATAACAGCAGAGACTCTCGGGCTGAAACAATTGAAAATAATTCCTTCTGATGTATTCCTTTTTCTAAAAAATAATAAGGAACAATACGACTTTATTTTTGCCGGTCCGCCATATGCTTTGGAAACAATCGATCAGCTGCCTGAATACGTGATAAAGGGAAATTTTCTGAAAGATAATGGATGGTTTGTGCTGGAACATACGCCGCGAAACCGTTATAAAGACTTTCCACTTTTCGTCACAGAAAGAAATTACGGCACCACGCTTTTCTCCATATTCATTCATAAAAAGAAATGAGGCCTATTTTTGTCAGCGGCATAGGAACAGGAGTCGGCAAAACGATTGTTGCGGCGATTCTAACTGAAATACTGGAGGCAAATTATTGGAAACCCATACAGGCAGGATACGAAAACGGAACAGATACTGATCTTGTCAAATCCCTGTTGAGCAATTCAAGGACAATTATTCATTCCGAGACTTATAAATTCGAAGCAGCAGTTTCACCACATATTGCGGCAAGGAATGAAAACCGGCGGGTGGACCTCAACAGAATTGCGGAAGATTTTCATAAGCTGAATTCGGAGCGACCGCTCGTAATTGAAGGCGCAGGAGGTCTGCTGGTCCCTTTAAATGAAAAGGAATTTGTTATAGATCTTGTAAAACAACTCGATGCCGTATTGATACTGGTGAGTCGAAATTACCTGGGAAGTATCAATCATTCACTGATGACTGCAAATACCTGTCGTTCATACGGCATAGTTCCAGGCGGTTGGGTTTTTAATGATAATTATCTGAATTACGAGATAGAAATTGCAGAGTGGTCGGGTTTTCCTGTTTTGTTTTCGGTACCATTCATGGACTCCATTTCGAAGCAAACCCTCTCAATAGCCGCTCAGCGCATCGATTTGAGTTATCTTTATTCTCTGTTATGATCAATCTCAACTATCCATTATTAAAGCCGGTGAGGATGCTTATGCTTCCTTTTTCCCTGGTTTATGGATTTGTTATCTGGGTCAGAAACTGGATGTTCGACAGAAATATTTTAAGATCGGCCAGTTTTAATCTGCCGCTCATATGTATTGGAAATCTGGCGGTTGGAGGAACAGGTAAATCTCCGATGGTTGAATTTCTAATTGCGAAACTCAAAAATCAATTTCACATAGCTGTGCTAAGTCGGGGGTACAAAAGAAAAACAACGGGTTATGCTCTTGCAAACCCTCAAAGTACGGCATTAGAGATTGGAGATGAGCCGATGCAATTTTTCAATAAGTTTCCCGACGTTACTGTTGCAGTAGGGGAAGAAAGGGTAGTAGCCATTCCTCAGTTATTGCACGATAAACCGGATACGAAGGTTATTTTACTCGATGATGCGTTTCAGCATCGTTCTGTAAAAGCGGGCTTTAACATTTTGCTCACCGATTATAACAATTTATTTACGCGCGACTGGTTTCTGCCAACAGGTGATCTGAGAGATCAGCCGAAGAGTGCAAGAAGGGCGAATATAATTATCATAACAAAATGTCCCCCGGATCTGTCTCTTGCAGAAAAAAATCATCTGATCAAAGAAATTAAACCTGGGACCGGGCAACATGTCTTTTTTACTACGATTTCATATGGTAAGCCTTATCAAATTATTACCAGAGATATTTGGACGGCGGGTAAATCGACAGAAATACTGCTTGTAAGTGGTATCGCAAATCCGGCAACGCTGAAAAAACATCTCGAAGAAAAATTTAACGGATATGATGAAATTGCATATAGCGATCATCATATTTATACGATTGACGATTTGAAAAATATACTCAGGAAATTTGAACAGATTCCTTCGGCGGAGAAGATTCTTCTTACAACAGAAAAGGATGCGGTGCGTTTACAAAAATTTTCACAACAATTGCGGGGACTGCCTTTTTTTGTAATGCCTATCGAACCGGTGTTTTTATTTAAAGAGGAAAATCAGTTTACACACCTAATTACTACATTCATTCAGGATTTTCCTGATCAAGCTTAAAGCACCATGGGTCATAAAAACACCGATAAGAAAAAGAAAAAATCAAGTGTTCATCTTCACAGAGGCATCCTGGAAGTAACCCGTTCGGGTATGGGATTTGTTGTTTCCAAAGGACTTGACAGAGATATTCT
>DATHPV010000017.1:0-6255 GCA_035483495.1 Puia sp. | reverse complement strand
CTGCTTTCTTTTTTGGAGCTGCTTTTTTCTTAGCGGCTTTTTTTGCTGTTGCCATTGTTTGTAGAATTTAAATGGTTAGTAAAATACTTTACATAGTAAAAATAGAAATTCTTTAGAATTATCCAAAAGTTTTTTTGAATATTTCTAAAGAATCACTACTAAATGCGAAATAATGTTATTAACTAAGCGGTCGCAGTAACTTCAGAAGGAGCATCAACAACGTGAACAAAAAGTCTGTCTGCTTTACCTTTTTTAAATTCTACAATACCATTTGTGAGTGCAAATATTGTGAAGTCTCTGCCCACGCCAACATTTTTTCCGGGATGATAAACTGTTCCGCGCTGACGAATGATGATATTACCGGCAACAGCTGCCTGTCCACCGAAAATTTTTACACCGAGTCTTTTACTCTGCGAATCACGTCCGTTTTTTACGCTGCCTTCACCTTTTTTATGTGCCATGAGACTAATTTGAAGATTTGGAAATTTGAAGATTTGGAAATTTATTCAAATCCATTTATTTAAGCGATGTCTGTCACTTTAATTTTAGTATAGTGTGTACGATGTCCGTGTTTTTTACGGAATCCTTTTCTCCTGTTCATTTTAAACGATATCACTTTATCACCCTGAACATGGCCGATGATCTCAGCCTTCACAACGCTTTTTACTTCTTTGCCTGCCGCAAATTTTCCTTCTGCGCTGGAAAGTAATACTTCTGAAAACTCAACCTTGTCTCCGGCGTTACCTTCAACCCGGGGAACATAAAGAGTTTGGTCTTTGCTGACCCTGAACTGGCTTCCTGCGATTTGTACAACTGCGAACATAACGATGCAATATTAGGGGTGCAAAGGTAAGGGGAATCGGGGTAATTTCGAAGGAATCTGACAAAAATCTTCCTATACCTGCAATCGTTAAAAAATATCCCCTGGCCTTGGCCGCCGGACTGTATTCGTGGCTTTTATTGTAGGTTTGTCCTTCAATCGCCTGCTAAAACATGAAGATTAAGTCGTTTTTAGCCAAGCCTTTCGCTTCTTATATATATAGGAGTACCCGAAAAGAGCTCAGTTCAGCGCTGGAAGACCAGGAAAATATTCTTAAAACTCTGCTAAAAACAGGTTCGAAAACGGTGTTCGGCAGGGAGCACCACCTGGAATCGGTCAAGACTTACGATGAATTCAAGGCAGCCATACCCGTACGGGATTATGAACAGTTTAAGCCTTATATAGATCAGATTAAACAGGGTAAACATAATGTACTCTGGTCAGGTCAGCCCATATACTTTGCCAAAACATCGGGAACTACAAGCGGCGTAAAATACATACCCATTTCCAGGGACTCGATTTCAAATCATATCAATACTGCCCGTAATGCACTGCTCTGTTATATGGCAGAAACCGGGAATTCCGGATTTGCAAATGGCAAAATGATATTTCTTTCCGGTTCTCCTGAGCTGGAAAGAATTGCCAACATTCCAACAGGAAGATTAAGTGGTATCGTGAACCACCATATTCCTCATTATCTGCGTACCAACCAGCTTCCCAGTTATGAAACCAATTGCATAGAAGAATGGGAAACCAAACTGGATAAAATTGTGGAAGAAACAATCAACCAGGACATGAACCTCATCAGTGGTATTCCACCATGGATGCAGATGTATTTTGATCGTCTGAATACAGTATCGGGCAAACACATTAAAGATCTCTTTCCCAATTTCTCGGTGCTCGTACACGGAGGTGTTAATTTTGAACCCTATAAAGACCGCCTGTTCGATAGCATTGGTAAGCCCATCGATACCATCGAAACATATCCAGCATCCGAAGGCTTTTTCGCTTTTCAGGATAGCAGAAAAGAAGAAGGTCTTATGCTGAATACAAACAGTGGAATCTTTTTCGAATTTATACCTGCTGATGAAATTTTCAACGAAAATCCGACACGTATATCTCTCAAAGATGTAAAGACAGGCGTCAACTATGCACTCATCATTAACAATAACGCGGGTTTATGGGGATACAATATCGGAGATACTGTACGATTCGTGAGTACAAATCCATTCCGCATAGTCGTGACGGGCAGGATAAAACATTTCATCTCAGCATTCGGTGAACATGTGATCGGAGAAGAAGTGGAATACAGTCTGATGAAGGCTGCCAAAGAAGAAGGGGTGCAGATCAATGAATTTACGGTGGCTCCTTTTATCGGGGGAAAAGGAGATGGAAAATCTTTTCACGAATGGTTTGTGGAATTTGAAAACAGGCCCGCAGATATGCACGCGTTCGCAAGTAAAGTGGACAGTAATCTTCGGGCGAAAAATATTTATTATGACGATTTGATTTCCGGTAATATTCTTGAACCATTACAGATACATCCCGTTAAGAAAAACGGATTTATTGATTATATGAAATCCATCGGTAAACTCGGCGGTCAGAATAAAGTGCCCAGACTTAGTAACGACCGGAGTTTTGCCGAACCGCTGGAAAAATACATGGATTAAACATTCCGTTCTTCCAGCCGGAACTGTTACTTTTATCTTTCACCTGATACTTCTCATGAGTAATACGCAGAAGAAAAGGATTGCCATATTTGGCTCAACCGGATCGGTAGGATCCCAGGCGCTGGAGGTAATTGCCGCCAATCACGAATTATTTTCAGTAGAAATACTTACTGCACAACACAACGATGAACTCCTGGTAAAGCAGGCGCTGAAATTTCAACCAGACATCGTGGTCATTGGCGACGAGAGCAAATATGAAAAAGTAAAACAGGCACTTACGGGGGAATCCATTAAAGTGTTTGCAGGTGAAAAAGCCCTTCATGAAACAGCTGCGATGGACAGTTACGATGTGATGATGGCTGCTATTGTTGGCTTTGCCGGACTGATGCCAACTCTTACTGCAATCGAACATGGAAAAACAATTGCCCTTGCTAATAAAGAAACACTGGTAGTGGCCGGAGATATCGTAATGCGAAAAGCGGTGGAAAATCGCGCACCGATTATCCCGGTGGATTCGGAGCATTCAGCAATTTTCCAATGCCTCCTGGGAGAAACGCGTAATCGGATTGAAAAAATTATTCTCACTGCATCGGGTGGTCCTTTTCTTGGTAAGAAGCCGAATTTCCTGGTGAATGTAAAAAGAGACCACGCACTACAGCATCCAAACTGGACGATGGGTGCAAAAATTTCCATCGATTCAGCAACCCTCATGAACAAGGGGCTGGAAATGATTGAGGCGAAGTGGTTATTTAATCTCACGCCTGATCAGATTCAGGTGGTCATACACTCGCAAAGTATCATTCATAGTATGGTGCAGTTCGAAGATGGAAGCATCAAAGCACAGATGGGCCTGCCAGATATGAAACTTCCGATTCAATATGCACTTGGATTTCCTTTGAGACTTCCGAATAAAATGCCGAGGTATACGTTTAACAGACCAGACAAGCTGTCGTTTGAAGAGCCTGATATCAAAACCTTTCGAAATTTACAGCTTGCCAAAGAAGCGCTGGCGAAAGGAGGAAATGCAGGTTGTGTATTGAACGCTGCCAATGAAATAGCGGTATATGCGTTTCTGAAAAACCGTATTGGCTTTCTGGATATGACAGATTTAATAGAAAAAACGATACAAAAAATACCTTTTTTGGAACAACCCACGCTGGAAGATTATTTTGAAAGCGATGGGGAGGCGCGTAACTTCGCGGCTTCTTTAATAAAATTGTAAAATTCCCGGCAAGCACAACGTGAACGCGGACTGCAGCTGATCTTTGTAAGATGAATAATACTACTCTGTTGCTGGCGATTGATTGGGCAAATGCTGGCACGAAAGCCGCCCAACTTATTCTTTCATTATCCCTTATTGTTATAATACATGAGTTTGGTCATTATCTTCCTTCCAAACTTTTCAAATGCAGGGTGGAAAAATTCTTCCTGTTTTTTGATCCCTGGTTTGCACTCGTAAAGAAAAAAATAGGTGAAACAACATATGGTATCGGATGGCTTCCATTAGGCGGATATGTTAAAATTTCCGGAATGGTGGATGAAAGTATGGACAAGGAACAAATGAATCAGCCACCCCAACCCTGGGAGTTCAGAAGCAAACCAGCCTGGCAAAGACTGATCATTATGGTAGGTGGTGTTACCATGAATATTCTACTTGCATTCTTTATATATGCGATGATCCTGTTTACCTGGGGCCAGAGAAAATTACCGATATCAAGTCTAAGTTATGGGGTAGAGGTAACGGACAGTCTGATGTATAATATTGGATTCCGCAATGGAGATAAAATTCTATCTGTTAACGGTCAGGATATTAATTATTTTGAAGAACTGCCGGAAAAAGTACTCATGGGCGGAGGTGGTCAGGTGGATATTGTTCGCGACGGCGTTCATCAAACCATCCAGATACCAACAGCGATACTTGGAAAACTCGCAGAAAGAAAAAGAAACGGATCACTGTTTTTTCTTCCCCGGGTTCCGGTGATAGCAGATATGGTGCCTGATTCAACGAATGCGCATAAAGCCGGTCTTCAGCGTTTTGATCAGGTAACCACCGTGAACGGTATTTCCACTCCGTTTTTTGAAGAATTCAAAAAGGCACTGTATGCACATAAAGGTGAACGCGTTTCTTTGACGGTGGAAAGAAAGGGTGCTACAGATACATTATATGCCGATGTAAATCCCGATGGTAAAATTGGATTTGCATTACTGAGTGGATTCGAATTGGACAAACTGGACAGCCTTGGGTTGATCCATATAGAAAAAACACAATACAGTTTCTTTGAATCTTTTCCTGCAGGAGTACAGCTTGCTGGCGAGAAACTGAAGAGTTATGTAGGACAGTTTAAAAAAATATTTTCTCCGAAAACAGAAGCCTACAAAACGGTAGGTGGATTCAAAGCGATGGGATCGGTATTTCCATCCATGTGGGACTGGCAGTCGTTCTGGATGATCACCGCATTCTTCTCTATTGCACTCGCATTTATGAATATTCTGCCCATACCAGCCCTGGATGGGGGACATGTGCTTTTTACGATACTGGAAATGATTTCCGGACGTAAGCCAAGCCAGAAAGTGCTGGAATACGCACAGGTAGTTGGAATGGTAATTATTCTCGCACTCGTAATCTATGTGAACGGAAACGACTGGTTCGGATGGGGGAAAGGAAGGTAAAGCAAGTATGGGAGTATGGGAGTATGGGAATGCTTTGCCCACCGTGGCTTTAGCGAAGGCGGGAACGGAGACTTCACTTTCATACAACCAATTGGGAAAACTTATTGTCATTATTGATAATAAAAAAACGACGTTTGAAAAAGACCTTTCTTCTAATCATAATAAGCATATTAGTTTTCTCCTGTAAAAAAAATTCCGCCACAATTCCAACGCAACAAATGACAGGTTACCTCAGATATTTTTCTCCGATATCTGATGGGCCGGGTTTATATTTTGTAAACGACAGCGCCCAGGAAAACCTGTTCTTTCACAATGATTATATCAATGACTCTCTTCAGTATGCTGTTTACAAGGATTCTGTGAACATGCATCTGCGATTAACATATATCGACAAAGGAGAACGCGGATGTCCACATTGTTTTGCCTCTAATGTCTCCGAACGCATTGTTAATGTGGTAAGCCTGTTAAGAGATTAATCAGGCTGGGAGCTTTAAAAATAATTGATTAAATTTGCAGGTTCATCTATCGGGGGTGCCTGGTATTGACAGCGTAGATCTTTGAAAGTATAAGCATGTCGTGCGTTGGATAATTAGCACGTAAATCTGAATATTCAAAACTCAAATGGCAATACACAGTATGCCATGGCCGCTTAATCAGTGATTAAGTAGTCATTCGGGCCGTGTGGCAGGTTCGCCTGTTACCAAGCTGCACCGCCGACTAAAAACAAAAGAGGATGCTGTTCAGAAAGGCTGTGATCTGAACTTAAGACTATTCAGCTAAGGGAAAAATTGGTTTGTTGCCGTCCGGTTTTTCTCCGACAATCAATCAGCAAATAAACATGTAGAAAGCTTTTTAAGAATATGTTTGGACAGGAGTTCGATTCTCCTCACCTCCACTTTTTAGTGTATTGATTATGTTTGAAAGCTCGTCCCGCGTCTCGCAGGACGGGCTTTTTGCTTTTTATGACCCACCGGATTTCACCAAAATATAGCATAGTCGAGGTGTAAAATTCGGTGTAAGTGAATTTCAAGAATCACTTACACCGAATTGACCTCATTTGGCAGATGGTCAACGTGTTCAAAAGATGAACATCTT
>DATHPV010000016.1:0-3503 GCA_035483495.1 Puia sp. | reverse complement strand
CGAGCATAATAATCATGATCATGGAGGCTACCTGTAGCTGGCCCGCCGCATTCACTGCAAAACCAGGTACGAAATCCGGTTTTTCTGAAAATACGGGAAGCAGCGAAGGGAAAGATCCCACGAGTACGACCGACAATACAGCCAGTGCAAAAATAATTACAGATTTAACCGCACCCGGTTTGAGCGTCGTAGCTGTATTCTGATTTTCAGTCGGGTCGAGATTTTTTGCAAATACAGGATCTTTCATTCTCTCAAGAAATTCCGGATCCACTTCAAGTTCTTTTCCTCTTTTATATACAAACAGAATTCCGACCAGAATGCCAATAATTGTAGAAGGAATGCAAACCTTCAATATGTCTCCAAGTTTTATTCCGCTGGCAGATACTACGGTCAGTAACGCTGCAGTAGCTGCTGAAACAGGACTTGCCGTGATTCCCATATGGGAAGCTATAACGCTCATACTCATTGCACGTTCCGGGCGGATTCTTTTTTTAATCGCTATTTCAGCAATGATGGGCATGATGGAATAAGAGATATGTGATGTTCCCGCAAATAATGTAAAGAAAAAAGTTACCAGGGGACCAAGAATTGTAATTTGTTTCGGACGGCTACGCAGCAGCTTTCCTGCAATAGTTACAAGCCAATCCATGCCACCTGCCGCCTGTAGTGCAGCGGCAGCCGTAACAACGCTTAAGATGATAAGCATCACTTCCAGCGGAGGATCTGAAGGCTGCATTTTAAAAATAAAAATCAGGAACAGAAGACCGATCATACCCATAACGCCAAGGCCAATCCCCGACATGCGGGCGCCGATAAAAATGCAGATAAGCACAATTGCAAGTTGTATCACTATCATTGAAAAAAATTCAATGATTAAATATAACTAAAAGCAATTGTTGAAACTATTTGGTTATAACAAATCCCAGTTGGAATCCTATTGAACTGATCCCACTGATTTTAAAATTGGATTGTTTGTTCGTAGAATAGCTGTAGCGTGCTCCAATTAATAATCCGTAGGGGGAGTTCTCTTCAAATTTCAAAATGGCACCCAGTTCGGGCCTCACCAGGAATCCCCAGTTGTAGTCAGTAGTCACGTACGTGTTATAGTACAATTCCATTTCAGCATAAGTAGCCCCCAAAGCCAATCCGGCATATGGAAATATCTTGTTGTTGACATGAAAATAATGATGCACATTGAGGGCCATTGGAAATGTATACATGTAACTGTAAAAATCTGTTGTAACCGCGCCATTCTGAACCTGATAAGTTTTCCTGGGATAATATTGATCGTATGCTGCCCAGTTGATTTCCAGTCCGACAGAAAGATCCGGTTTTATCATCTTGCGATAGTCAACCTGAAAGCCATCCAGACTGGTCTTGTTGGTAAAATTATTGTTGATCGGAACATTCACGTCCCAGGATAAACCAAAAAATTCACTATAAAAAGCAGGTGTATGGTTTCCCTGCGCGGATACCGCCAAAACCATGGGAATGGCAATCAGGGAGATAAACAATTTGCGAAACATAACTAATATTTTTTGGGTTTTGTGTTATTGAGCACTGATATATGGTGACTGAACGAATGCCTGATTAATAGAATTCAGGGCATTCTGCAAATTTGAACTGGAGGATCCTAGAGCTCCTCCGTTCCAGTTCGTCCAGATCACATCTAATCTGTCATTTGGCTTGTCTACATTTTTAAGATCAACCAGCTCAACTATTATGGAACCCGTTTGAGCCACATAAGTTGGATAGTAAGGTGGATACCAGGGATACCATCCACAATAGTACCAATAACAACCTCCCCAGCCAGGATAACCCCACCAGGAACCGGGGTACCAGCCTGAGTAAATAGTTACTTCTTTCAAAGCGGTAATCGCCACTCCTAAATCGGCCTGGTGATTGTTCGACACTTGTGTATATCCTCTTGCTGTCAGGTTATTGCTAACAAGACTCAAAATCGTATCTCCGTATTTTGGATCAAGTACGGAATCATCACTCGTGTTGGAAATAAGACCCACATAGGGTGGCATCACAAAAGTTTTGTAGTCCTTGAAATTCACGGCACTGTCAAAATTTGTGAGGACAATAAAATCGGAAGAAAGCTGATTGTTATTTGGATTTTTATAACATCCTGCAAACAGAATGACTGTTAAAAGAAAAATCGATATTCTTTTCATATAGTCAGGTTTAATGACACAAAATTAAAATTTTTCTGCAATTTGATTTGTCTCTCCATCTTCGTTATTCAGGCAAAAAAAGCCTGGGGTTGCCTGTTGCGCATTCGCGACAAATGAATTCTGGCGATTTAACCGTTAAATGAATTACTGTCACATTAAATGCCAGGGAACATTTATTTTTTTAGTAAATTATGTCTTAAGTTGTATTGCTTTAATTCATGCCGCAATGGGTTTACACAAGATTACTTATGTTGGGTCTCGCAAATACAGGTGGTAAATCAAAGCTCCAGAAATATTTTTTCAAATACTGATACGGGACGTATTGTTTTGCATTTTGCTCATTCATTTTTTCATGTATAATATGCAGCAAAATTTTTACAGAAAATGGAAAAGAATGAGGATAAAATAAGGGGATTTTTTCTATCATTTTTTCCGATTGCAAACTGGCTGCCGAATTATCAAAAAAAATTTATTCGGTGGGATCTTGTAGCAGGCATAACCCTTGCTTCCTTTGTATTACCGGAATCCATGGCTTACGCGACCTTAGCCGGTGTGCCTACGTATTTTGGAATTTATTGTTGTATTGCAGGCGGGCTTTTTTTTGCCTTCTTCACTACTTCACGGCAGGTAGCTGTTGGCCCCACCTCTTCCATTTCACTCATGATCGGTTCAACGGTGGCCGTTTTGTCGGGCGGTGATCTCGCCAGATGGGCCGGCATTGCAGAACTGGCTGCGTTGGTCGTGGCTGTGCTTTGCTTTATCGCTTATATTTTTAAACTGAGTTCGATTGTCAATTTCATCAGCGACAGTATCCTGCTTGGTTTCAAAGCAGGAGCCGCGTTATCTATCATGTCTACCCAATTGCCAAAAATTTTCGGTGTAGAGGGAGGGGGTAGCAATTTCTTTACGAGGATCTGGAATCTCCTGCTACATATTCCCCAACTTAATTGGGTTGTATTAACATTCGGAATTGCCGCCATGCTCATTTTAATAGCAGGTGATTACCTGTTGAAAGGAATGCCGGTATCCCTGTTGGTAGTTGTTGCATCCATCCTTGTTATGTCATTCACTAACCTGGCGAGTGCCGGATTGCATGTTACGGGACTTATACCGGCAGGTCTTCCTTCAATCAGCAGGCCCTCTCTTCGGTTCAGGGATGTAGACGGTGTTCTGGAACTGGCATTCGCCTGTTTTTTAATGGGTTATATCGAGACCATTTCTGCAGCAAGGACCTTCGCGTTGAAAAATAATTATTCAATTAATCCCAGGCAGGAATTATTGTCGCTCGGTGCTGCAAATTTTGCCACGGCATTTTCCCATGCT
>DATHPV010000015.1:0-2580 GCA_035483495.1 Puia sp. | reverse complement strand
AGAGGCAATCACATCCATTCTCCCGGTGGTAGACGAAATGATTGTACTGGTTGGCAATAGCGATGATAATACGGAAGATTTAATACGGTCAATTCATTCGGATAAAATCAGAATCCATCATTCTGTATGGGATGAAAATTTAAAAAAAGGAGGCGTGGTATTAGCAACTGAAACCGATAAAGCATTCCAGCTTATTTCTAAAGAAAGTGATTGGGCTTTCTATATACAGGCCGATGAAGTCATTCACGAGAAATATCACGATGTAATACGAAGAACCGCCGAATTGTATAAAGATAACCTGCGGGTTGAAGGTCTGCTTTTCAACTACCTCCACTTTTATGGAACATACGATTACATTGCTGACAGTCGTAAATGGTATCACAAAGAAGTGCGTATCATCAGGAATGATAAGGGGATTCAAGCTTACCGGGATGCACAGGGATTCAGAAGGGGAGTTAAAAAAATAAAAGTAAAACCGGTTGACGCGACGGTTTATCATTATGGCTGGGTAAAGAATCCGAAAAAGATGGTAGAGAAACTGAAGAAGATTCAGGAATTATGGTCAGACACAGTTGATGATCCAACAAATATTGAGAGGAGATCAGGTGAAATTTTCGATTTTAGCAAGTTTGACTCGCTTAAACATTTTGAAAGTGAACATCCTGCTGTGATGAATAAACGTATTGAAGAAAAGAACTGGCAAATCAATCTCGACATTTCTAAAAAAAAATTTACTACGAAAGAAAAACTCCTGTACTGGTATGAAAAGAAAACCGGAAAAAGACTGTTCGACTTCCGGAACTATAAAATCATCTGAAGGACTATGCAGTGCAGATCAGGCAGATGTATTTATTGTCCCCTGTCAAATTTCAATGGTCGCACAATAAAGGAAAGATTACTTCCCTTATGAAGAATCCGATTAAAGAGTTTTGAGAAAACAGAATGATTCGATACAGGATCTTTTCTGCTGTAACTGAAATAATCAAGTATCTCAAAATTATTACTCTTCAGTAACCTGAGCATACTTTTCACATTCGGCTCATACAGGTGATCAGGAACACGCGTTGAATCGTTCCATGTTGATGAAAACTGTTTCTTCAATCCGGTCTTGTAAAATAAGTGCTGAAGTCTGAAGCTCATCGAAAATTTATTAGGGACATTCACAACCAATACTCCACCAACTTCCAGCATTGTGGCAGCCTTTTTCAACCATTCAACAGGATTTGGAATATGCTCTATTACATGACTCATATGTATAAGAGAAAATTTTTCTTCATATACAAACTCATTAAACTGTTTGAGGTAAACGATGGCTCCGGTGCTTTTGGCGGCAAATGCTGCCATAGCTGCTGAAACGTCCAGTCCAATTGCTTTTTTATAATACGGTTTCGCTGCAAACAAAAAAGTGCCCATCGCACTTCCGATGTCCAATACGTTTGATCTTATTGTGTCGTATCTGAGCAGATTCTCAACTTCTTCCTTAAACATATTTACAGAAGAATGAAGTATCGTTGTGTTGTCTTCCAGTTTAATATTTTCACTGAACTGATAGTAAGAGGCGTAAGCCGAATCAATAAAATCCTGATCATACTTCGGGCGTGGAGACTGATAGACCAGGGTACAATTGCTGCACAAAACATATGTATACTGCAATTCACTGCCGAATCTTTCATAGACTGAATAATAAGGCGATTCGCAAAAAGGACATGGAACTTTTTCCCATTCCCTGGGACTATATCTGGATTGTGAAGGCATGATCAGCTAGTTTCAACATCGATCTATTCGCGGTCGGGTATTTTAATACTGGAAAATAATCATTTTAATATCCACGATTCTGTTTCCACCACTTGTAACCAAGTATTCCGGCTATTGCCAACGGAGTAAAAGCCAGATAAACGATCCCAGCATTGAATGCCTTTCCCGGCTTTTCTCCCATTTGTTGTACAGTCCGGGTGCAAATAGCGCATTGAGCATGACTTTTTATCGAACTCAAATTGAGCATCAGGAAAACTAATAATGTGCCTAAACCGATTTTCCCTTTCATAACTTGATATGTTGCAAAATTAGGTTTTGTTGGCTTAAAGCCCAAAGCTTAAAGCGTAAGGCTTAAAGCATAAAGCTGAAGGCTTAAGGCTTAAGGGCGATTCTAAAATAAAAAAGAGCGCCATGCGGCGCTCTAAAAGGTTATATCTACGAAAACACTCATCCCAGCGTTAGCATTACGCGTTAAGCGTTCGGCGTTACGCGTTCAGCGTCAACTAACTTCTTCCGTTTTCAGCATTTTCTGAAATTTTTTGCGGGTATCCTCGTCCAAAATAGTCTTGCGAAGACGAATGTTTTTGGGAGTCACTTCAATACACTCATCCTGTTGTATATACTCCATACACTCTTCCAGTGTCATTTGTATCTTGGGAATGATTCGTACAGAATCATCGCTACCACTTGCACGCATATTTGTAAGCTGTTTCCCTTCAGTGGCGTTTACAATCAAATCTCCTGGTTTGATATGTTCGGCAATAATCTGACCTACATAAACTTCTTCTCCCGGATCAACGAAAAATGATCCGCGATCCTGTAATT
>DATHPV010000014.1:0-4217 GCA_035483495.1 Puia sp. | reverse complement strand
ATCGCCAGCAGGTTGATCGTAGCCGGGGCGAAGTACGAGCACAGAACTTCCAAAGAATACCTTCAAGTCCCTCATCCGGTGGATATAGACCATCTGGTGGTGGTGGCGGAGGAGCCAGACCCTCAGGCGGTGGCGGACATTCTTCAGGTGGAGGTGGTGGACATTCTTCAGGCGGAGGCGGCAGACACTAAATATCAGATATTAATATAAAATCAAAGACCCGGTAAATTACCGGGTCTTTTTATTTATCCATACCCCTTATTATAAGTCCAGTTTCAGATTCATTTTTTGACTCAGGCAAATTGATTTCGCAGACTTCGAATTTCGTCATGAGAGTTCCTGAGGGTTATTTGCTGACCATTCAACAGTTCCCTTAAAAAAACAGGAAGCCGGTTGGTTTCAAGTGCTTTTTTATAGGCTCTTTGAGCGGCATCCTCTCCTTCCTCACAATTCGCTAGAATTCTATATCTGCTTTCCCCCGTAAATATGGCTTTAACGTCAAGCCAGGCGCGGTAAATTTTACCCGTTTCGCTGCTTCCTTTCTCCACTTCACCGTGTAAAACCTGAATCTCATTCGCTAGATCAGATTTTAATTGTTGACTTTCGATGATCATACGATCGAATAATTGTTTCAAATCTTCATCTTCGGATTTCAAATCCTTAATAGCATGCTGATAACCAGCAATACGGTCATTGTTTATCAAAACCAGATCATTCAATACCTCTATGACTTCCTTTGATTTTTCCATAAAATAGTTTTTAGGTTATGAGTGATTCTAAAAAAATCATACCACAGGAAAGTGTGAGGGTGTGAGGGTGTGAGGGTGTGAGAGTAAGAAACCCACTCTCACACCCTCACACTTCCGCACTCTCATAGTTGTTTTTTTGTTTAACTTGCACGACTTTTAAAACTTAGTCTTCAATTATGGAATATTCCAAAATCATTGCAATAACCGGTTTGCCCGGTCTTTTTGAATTGGTCAGCAGCAAATCCGATGGCGGCATTGTTCGTTCCCTGGATGATAAAAGCACACGTTTCGTTTCCAGCAGGGTACATCAATTCTCACATCTTGAAAGCATAGAAGTTTACACGACCCGTCACAACGTTAACCTGGTTGATATTTTAAAAGCCATGGAGGTTAGTAAAGAAAAGCTTCCAGACGATAAGGACGCATCTTCGCTGAAATCATATTTCGAAAAAGTGTATCCTGAATTGGATTTTGAACGTGTTTACACAAGTGATCTGAAAAAAATGGTCAAGTGGTATTCAGTTCTCGCAAAGAACGAGGTCGAAATTAAATTGCCTGAGCCGGTTGCTGAAGAAGAGATTGTACCTGAAATAAAGGAAGAAGAAAAACCTGTAAAAAAACCTCAGCCCGCAAAAACAGAAACAGTAAAAGCTGAGGATAAAAAGCCGGCGAAAAAATCTGCCGAGCCTAAGATTCCGGAAGAAAAATCATCTAAAAAATCAGCAGCTAAAAAGGAATCTGTTGCTGAGAAACCAGCTAAGAAAGCTGCTCCGAAAAAAGCTGAGCCTAAAAAAGCAGAGTCGAAACCCGCTAAGAAGTCTGCAGCAAAACCTGCTGCAAAAAAATCTGCTGTCAAAAAGAAATAAAACTTCACTTACTATTTCTAAGATCCTACCCAAAAATTCGAATAAATGTTGAAAACCTTATCTGCAAATATTGAGAAACCCGTTCGGGTTTTTCTTCCTGAAAATCTTGTAATCACTGACTGGAATTCTATTGCTTCTTTTTTTGAAGATCTGGTAGAAAGGCCACTTGAAAATTCAGCTGACCTGGAGAAATGGCTGGTGGACATGAGTGAACTGGAGTCAGTAATCAGCGAAGATGTATCCTGGCGTCATATTCGAATGACATGCAACACAGAAGACAAAAAGCTCCAGGAAAGTTTTACGTATTTCATGATGGAGATTCAGCCGAAAATTCAACCCTTTGCTGATAAGCTGAATCGAAAGCTTATAGATTCTCCGTTAACATCATCCCTGGACAAGCAAAAATATTTTACTTACCTGCGTTCAGTAAAAAAAAGTATTGATCTTTTTCGCGAAGAAAATATCCCAATACAATCTGAACTCAGTGTACTGGGACAGCAATATGGTGCAATTTCCGGTAAGATGACTGTGACCGTAAACGACAAGGAATACACATTGCAACAGGCAATGAAATTTCTGGAAAATCCGGACAGGAATCTTCGCGAGCAGGTTTATCGAAAAGTCCAGGAACGCAGACTACAGGATAAAGAAAAAATAAATTCACTTTTTACTGAACTCATTAAACGTCGTGACCAGATAGCCAGGAATGCGGGATTTCAGAATTTCCGTGATTATAAGTTCATAGAAATGGGGCGATTTGATTACACGAAAGAGGATTGCTTTCGGTTTCACGATTCAGTAAAACAATATATACTTCCTCTGGTTGAAATCATCAACCAGTTTAAACAAAAGGAACTTGGCCTGGATACATTAAGGCCCTGGGATGTAGATGCCGAGCCTGCGAATCAGGAACCATTAAATCCATTTAAAACAGGCGACGAACTACTGGAAAAAACCGTGCAATGCTTTAGGGAACTACGGCCATTCTTTGCTGATTGCTTAATCACGATGAAGAAAATGAATCGCTTCGACCTGGAAAGCAGGATTGGTAAAGCACCCGGAGGTTATAATTGCCCGCTCGCGGAAACCGGGGCACCATTCATTTTTATGAATGCAGCGGGACAAATGCACGATGTAACTACGATGGTTCATGAAGGAGGTCATGCCGTTCATTCATTTCTTTCACATCATCTAGAGCTCAGTGCATTCAAGGAATATCCTATGGAAATCGCTGAGGTCGCAAGCATGGCGATGGAACTTTTCAGCATGGAAAACTGGGAAATCTTTTTTAAAAAACCGGAAGACCTCCGTCGTGCCAAGATCCAACAACTTGAAAGAGTGATCACCATTTTCCCCTGGATCGCAACAATTGACAAGTTTCAGCATTGGGTATATGAAAACCCTGAACATAGTCTGGAACAGCGGACTGAAAACTGGTTTCGGATCTACAATGAATTTAGTTCAAAGACTATTAATTGGAATGGGCTTGATGAGTACCAAAAGAATATCTGGCAAAAACAATTGCATTTATTCGAAGTCCCTTTTTATTATATCGAATATGGTATTGCACAACTCGGCGCCATCGGTCTGTGGATGCAGTTTAAAAAAAGTAAAAACCTTGCGTTGGATCATTATATAGATGCTCTTTCTCTTGGAGGAACTAAAACCCTTCCTGAACTCTATGAGGCAGCCGGATTAAAATTTGATTTTTCCGGACCGTATATTAAAGAGTTAATGTATTTTGTAGAAGGGGAATTAAATGGGCTGATGAACTAAAATTTGAATAACACATATTTAACATGTGTTTTTCGTCGTAGAAATACCACTAAAATGGTAGTGAAGTTTCTTGCGCGATTGGTTAGGGGCCTTTATATTTGCATTATACCAACTAAACGATTTTTTCAAAATAGCTACTAATCAGAGCCTTAACCAAAAGTCCCGGTGTTTCCACATCGGGGCTTTCTTTTGTATTATGGGTTATGCGTTATGGATTATGAGTTAGGCAAATTACTTCTGGCTCATAACCCATAACTCATAACCCATAACTAATTAGACGCTTCTTTCAGTAACTCATCAATATTCTTCTCCATTTCAATTAGTTCATCTTTTTTTAGTCCGTCTACAATAGATCTGACATAACCATTTTTATCTACGAGCGCGAAAAACTGAGTATGAATAAACTGCTCATCTATCGGGGAGACATTATTTTTTGGATCGTCCAGCAGATAACTTAATCTCGCAGCAAGGTAAAGTGAATCTTTAGATCCGGTAAGAAAAATCCAGTGAGGTTCTTTTACGCCCAGTGAGTCTGCATATATTTTTAATCGGGCCACACTGTCTGTTATGGGGTTTACAGTATGTGATAAAATTGCAAAATTCGGTTCGTTCTTATATTTTTCATAAACGGGACGGAGGTTTGTATTCATCTTCGGACATATTCCCGGACAGGTTGTGAAAAAAAATTCAGATATGTAAACCTTGCCTTCCACATTCCTGTTCGTTACTATTTCGCCATTTTGATCCAAAAATGAAAATGACTTTACTTTATTTAACTGTGGCAGACCAACTTTTCCGTAGCCTGGTATGAGTTTCGTGAGCATAA
>DATHPV010000013.1:0-2491 GCA_035483495.1 Puia sp. | reverse complement strand
CTTTTTTTCGGGAGCAGGCTGCAACAGATGCAGAAGGTACTTAACATATTCGATTCCCTCGGTTTGGGACTCTTTACAATAATAGGAATTCAGAAAGGACTCTCTCATAATCTTTCTCCCTCGGTTTGTATCGCACTGGGAACCATCACGGGTTGTTTCGGCGGAGTGATCAGAGATGTATTCCTGAATAAAGTACCGTTAATTTTTCATAAAGAAATTTATGCTTCGGCTTCCATTGCGGGAGGCAGCATCTATTTTTTGCTGACAGTTTTGAAGATGCCGGCAATTATAAATGCGTCTTTGTCGATCATTTTTATTTTCATTATCCGAATGATTGTAGTGCGCTATAAATTAAATCTGCCGGTTTGGAATACGCCGAAGCTTTAGAAATACAGAATGCGATAACAACGACTCGTTCATCAGAATTGATAGTCAACGTTCGCTAGATATTTTTCGCAATGCTTTTTACAATTTTTTGCGCATCCTTACTGATCTCCCGAATCTGACCCGTAGGTGAAACATAGAAACCGCAAAAATAAAGCCCGTCTTTGCCAAAATATTTTTGCTTATCCACGCTGACATTCAAATCTTCAAAACGGTTTTTGTCAACCTGAAGCAAATCCTGTTCGTATCCTTTATGATATCCAATCGCAGCCACGATTGCATCGAATTCATCTTTTCTTCCGCTTTTAAAAAATACTGTTTTATTTTCTATGCGATCTATATCATCATAAACCACACAGTGCTTTTCGCGAATTAACTTTAGAGTTCCGATATCCAACAGAGGAACGCTTTGATCTTTTTGCATTTGTTCGAGCGGCCCATAGGGTAATTTCCGCAAACCAAGTTTTGTGATGTCTCCTGTAAGAAGTCTGATCAATGGCGCATTTAATTTGTCTGCCATCTTTGGTGGAAGTGCAGACATCAGCAACCCCAATTGCAAAACGGGGATTCCCAAAATATCGCGTGGCAAGACATTAACTGCAGACCTGACCGATAATGACGGTAAAGCACCTTGTTCATATAAATTAATGGCAATTTCACAGGCAGAGTTACCGAACCCAACAACAAGGACTTTCTGATCTTTAAACTCCTGACCATTTTTAAACCTGCTGCTATGTAGAATTTTGCCCGGAAAACTTTCCATTCCAGGGAATTCAATATTTTTCGGCAAGCCGTAAGCACCCGTTGCCATGATTACCTTCTTAGACTTGAATTTTCGGTTGTCGGTTTCCGTTATCCAATAATCACCCTCTTTGTAAATCGTTTTAGCTTCCGTGTTAAAAATGGGATGAATGTCGAATTCCTTCTGATAACTATCCATATATTCCACTACCTGCAAACGGCTTGGATAAACCGGTATACTGGATTTGAATTTTCTGTAGGGTAAGTGAGATAACTTTTTATTGGTATGAAGATGTAAGCGATCATAATGATTGCGCCAGGGTGTTACGACGGATGAATGTTTTTCAATAATGATATGGTCAATGCCTGCATTGCCAAGGCAGGCAGCACAGGCCAGCCCCGCAATACTTGAACCCACAATAAGTGTATTGGTCTCCTGAGTCATTCAGTTAGTTTTAATTATTTCGCTGTTTTCATTGTACGAATCCATTCTACGATCAGACTAACCGCTTCCTTATGGACAATTGTTCTGGCCAGCTCGGGCATTGCTGTACCCGGCTCCGTACTGTTCATGCGATAAGCAAGTATAGAGTGAGCGGGATCGCCTGGAATAATATCATAGTTCATACCGCCCGCTCCGCCACCTGCTGATACCGGCGTTTTTAATTGTCCGAGGTGAAACGGATCTTTTTGTTGGTATTCCAGAAACAACCCGGTATTCATGGCATCGCCGCCCTTTGTATGACAATGTGCACAGTTCACGTCGAGATATGCCCTTGCTCTTTCGTTAACATTATAGTGAACACTATCCTTCCAATCGGGAAGTTTTGCAACCTCATCCAGATTGGGAAGGCCGGACAATTTTCTTAATCTCGCCCATTCACTCAACTGATTTTCCAAATGGCCATTCAGTATCAAATTTAAATTTCTGGCTTTGGGTCCGATGGGTGAAATAACACTACTGTTCATATGACAACGTTTGCAATCATTTGTGTTGGGTACCTGATAGAGCGTGGAAATTTTTTGACCCTGATCGTCCAGCAGGGTAATAGGAACTTTGGCGCCAATGATATGTTTCTCAGCGTCGGTTTGCGTGCTGTCCCAGAGATAGTCCATGACAATCCAGGTTTTTTCAACAGGATCCTTTACCAGCAGCCTGGTCTCAATCATTATTTTCTGCTTGTCAAGATTGCGGTAAGCAAAATTCTTAACGATGATTGTTGAATCGGGAAAGTCCAGTACCCCCGCAGATGTGTAGCGGACAGTTTTACCAGACGGAATAACAATAAAACGATCTTTTACCGCATAATCAGTAAATAGTGGTGTGATTAGTTCATACCTTATTACACCTGTTGCTGGATTTAAT
>DATHPV010000012.1:0-3316 GCA_035483495.1 Puia sp. | reverse complement strand
TTTTCGGTGGTTCAGAAGTTATTGGGAAAACATGGGTTGTCGAAATTATTTTTTAATACTTCGATTGACCAGCTGGAGTATGCTGCGCAACCCGCGCATTGATTATTTAACGCGAAAAAAGGTTCCCGGAAAACATCGGCTAGCCAAATGACTGCCTGAATTCTAACGGTGAAAGTTTTGTTTTGCTTTTAAACAACTTGTGAAAGGACTGAGGATGTTCAAACCCCAGTTGAAAAGCAATCTCGCTTACAGACAAAGAAGTGGTACTGATCAGCTCCTTGGCTTTTTCTATCAGCTTATCGTGGATATGCTGCTGTGCGTTCTGTCCGGTCTGAGAACGAAGCATATCACTTAAGTAATTGGGAGATACATTGAGACTTGCGGCCAGATTCCGAACAGTAGGCAACCCATCTTCATTTTTCTTCCGGTTAAAAAATTCTGATAACAGCGTGTCCACTTTACTTAATAAATCATTGCCTGCATTTTTACGCGTCAAAAACTGCCGGTGATAAAAACGATTACAATAGTTCAGCAACGTTTCAATCTGGGATACGATCAGGTCCTGACTGAAGTTATCGATCACAGATTGGTATTCCTGTTGGATATTCTTCATCAGATTCGTAATGATCGCCTCTTCTTTTTCAGAAAGGTGCAAACCTTCATTCACCGCATAGGAAAAATATCCGTAAGTTTTTATTGTTTTTGTCAACGGGTAACCCTGAATGAAGTCTGGATGAAAAACCAGCCCCCACCCTGACGGCGAATACTCATCACTGTAAGTAGACAGAACCTGGCCGGGTGCAATAAAGATCATCGAGCCCTCTTCAAAATCAAAATATTGCTGGCCATACTTCAATTGGGTGTTTACATCTTTCTCCAGCCAGACCGAATAAAAATTAAATACGATGCTTTCGGAAATTTCGCTGGCAATGCTATGGGTTTGTTTCAGGTCGATTACACTGATCAGGGGATGTTCCGGTTTTGGAAGAGAAAAAATCCGGTGCAGTTCGGAAATGGAATTAACGATATGCGGCTTCGGGCCTGACTTTTTCATAAAGTGAAATTACATCCTATTCATCTCGTAACGAAAACAGGATATGATTATCACTTCTTATTAATACTTTTCTCCTTGTTAAGAATTACAAACATCCTGATGATTTTATCATCCTTTACGGTGAAAAAATAGTCAAGATAGAGAGGATCCGGGGCTAACTTTTTGTCATAGTTTCCGTCAGTAAGTGCAGTAATCATATAATCGCCGTAATGTGCAACGATCGTATCCGGCTTCATCGTTACTTTATCGCCGATCATCTCCTTATCACTCCATTTTTTAATCTGTTCTTTGCCCCGGAAACTTCGGGCAGCATCATTAACATAAGCATCTTCAGCAAAACAGCTAATGAAATTTTCTCCGTTATGATCGTTTGTTGCTTCGATAAATTTTTCAATAACTGCAGGCAGTTTGACTTGTTTTGACATGACTAGATTTTTATGAGTTGTAATGGAATTTTTATAACAACCCAAAGGTCAGTGTCGCGGCTGAGTATGAAGTATCTAAACCCCTGTATGTAGTAGTCGAAATGAAGAAAATAAGTAAATACACTTAGTGCAATATTTAACAAAGTGCATTGATTAGTATGCCTATATTTAAATTGGTTTTTCCAGGATAAGAATTCATAGTTTTAAGCAAAGACCCATTTAACAATTTATTTATGCGAAGGCTTTTGACCAGCCTATTTTTTGTTTTGCTGATCATGGCTGGTCTTCATGCCCAAAATATTGAACAACCATTCAGGATAGGGATTTTATTTGGTCCTGCATTTCCGGTGGGAAAATTTGCAAGCTCCGGTTTGGATTCCTCAAAAATTCAAAGTGCTGCAAAGACAGGTATCAACACAACAATAACGCTCGCATATCATTTTCCAAATTCAATATTTGGTATTTATGCCATTGGAAGCCGGCAGCAAAATAGTGTAGACAATAAGGCTTTGGCCAGGACTTTGACACCCGACTATCCGGATACAAGTTCTCTTGTTGTAAATTCAAAACCGTGGATTTTGTGGACATTTCTGGTAGGACCAAAAATAGAATTTCCGCTTGATGCATCTGGAAAATTCAGTATTGAATTTAATATTGGAGGTGGAATTCAGCAGGCGTTCGTACCTGACTACACCATCACGCAATACTATTCGAACGGATCAGAAACGGGTTTTTATTGGGGCGGAAGCCTGTATCCGGCTTTTTGCTATCAATTCGGTTCAGGATTTAACTATCATGTGAACCGGCATTGGTCGCTTGTGATAAATGCCAGCTATACGCATAGCAATTCAGACCATGATTATTTTGAATATGGAAGCACTTCATATCCTAAGAATTTTAACTTTCCCATTAGCTCCTTAAATCTATTGGCAGGAATCTCCTATTCTTTATAAATAAATGTATCGCCATTTTCGAATTCAGGTTATCTGGAACAAGTCTTAAGATGAAATGAGATAATCTATCAATCCGAAGTAACAATATGCTACCTTTAATTTCATTAACATAAACCTATCATTATGGAAAAGTTTGCATTACTGGCGCGAGTGGAAGCCAGGCCAGGTAAGGAACAGGTTGTAGCTGATTTTCTAAAAAGTGCTTTGCCGCTTGCACAGGCCGAATCTCAAACAGTAAGATGGTATGGATTAAAAATCAGCGCAAATACTTTTGGAATTTTCGACACTTTTGAAACGGAGGATGGAAGAAGTAAACATTTGCAGGGTGAAATAGCAAAGGCATTAATGGCCAATGCATCGGATTTGCTGGCAAAAGATCCGGTTATAGAATTTGTGGATTTATTGGCGGTTAAATAAGAAGAAATAAAAAAAGAAAGTCGACGCTTTTTCACAGTTTATTGGATGTTTAAAATCACGTTGTCTAAATGCTACTCAGTTTTTTTAGGATACGCCGACTTTGGTTTTTCAGTCAATTGGATTGTAGGTTTTTCAATGCTCGGGAATTGGATCTTCTTTTTTAAAGGGGATAGGGTTTTTTAGTTCTTTTGGTCTTTCGCTGGTTATTGGATTTCGTATGGTTTTTTCATTATAATCTTTTCAAGGAAACGCTTCATATATTAGTAACCGCACCGTTTCAAAATGTAACCTTATTGGGCTTTATTTTTTAACTCTATGATTTTCATGTCAATATCCGACAATTTGTTGGCCATTGGATAATAGGTGTGATTCTTATCTGATTTGATTTTATTCATTAACTGCATGCCCTTTAATTCCTGGTGATCCATCAGGTAAGCCAGCGACAAATAATACTCGGTTTCTTCCCG
>DATHPV010000011.1:0-6958 GCA_035483495.1 Puia sp. | reverse complement strand
TATTTCTAATGACATTATATTTTTGTCCATAAAGTTGGAATGCCTGCTCAATCCCTTCGTCATAGTTTGTAGTATAAATAGAATTAGGCTTAAGCTCAACCAAATACTTATGTGCAAGAGATGCAGATAATTTTAAAGGATCTATAGCCATACCTTTTGAAATCTCATTTCTTAATTCGCCTTTTGACTTTTTTGAAATATAATATTCAGCCAACTGCAAGTAATTGTTATTACCACTTTGCATAAACACATCCGGATCCCATCCCAATGATGGCGCTAAATTTCTGATTAAAGATTCCCAAGATGGTAGACCCAATGGTAAAGAAAAGCCTGCGCCTAAAAAAGGAATGAGTTTCTTTTGATTAGAAAGCTTTTTTATAGTCGTTATATCCATTCATTCAATATGTTTTCCTAGTTATTATTCTTGCCAAACTATGCTGATGAACTATATTACTTGTCGGATGGGACTCGGTAATAATATCCTCTTCATATTCCAAAATTTCATATTCTTTAAACTGGCTAATTAAATGTCCTTTCGGCAAAAGTGTTGGCTCCAAATAGCTTTGGATTTCTGGAATTTGTAAATCATCAGTAAACGAAACTATTACAATTATGCCACTAACTTTAGTCAGTTTCTTTATCTTCTCAATCATTATATCGATTTCTTTAACAGAACCTAAACAGTGAAGAAGTCCATAAGCTATCACCAAATCATATTCATTTTCAGATTGAAATTCCAAGACATCTTCATTGAAAACAGATATCCGCTCAAGTGTATCTTCATTAACGTCTGAACTAAGTAAATAAAAATTATTCAATGCATATTTAGAAATTTCTACTGCAGTTACATTAAAGCCAAGTTGGGCTAAATAAATAGCATTTTTACACTCTCCTGCACCCAGATCTAATACCTTTCCATTTGTTAGGTACTTAAGAACATGTTTTACATATTTACCTGGATTTTTTCCCCAAAAGCATTTACAATTAGCGTATTCTAAATCATATTGTCCTTTGCCTTTCGTTAAATTTGCTAAATTCACTTTTAAAATATTTTTTTAATTGTGATTGATATGACCTTAGACTTCCATGGTTATAAATAACAATATTTGCTTTGCCGAGTAGTACCTTAATATCCCTTTCAACCGGATGATCGAGATATTCATAAAATTCTTCCTCATCAATATCACTATTTTCCCTTTTTATAAAATATTTGAAACAATTATCTGGGGTGGATTCAACAAAAATTAAAGAACAATGCTTACCAAGATAAGCTCTTAAAATTTCAAAAGTTCTACTATTTCTTATACCATCAATTACATAATTTTGCTTTAAGTCCGTATTTATTAAACTCAATAATTTATTTGCTAGTAACTCAAATCCATCTTCACTTCTCGTAAATTCATAAGCGCTATCTTGAAATTTCTTTCTACCAAGTTGTATTATTGATTCAGACTGCATTAGCTGCTGAAGTATCTTTCCAGAGGAGATAAATGTATATCCAAATTTGCTTTCAAGTATTTTACAAGCCTCTGTCTTCCCACTTCCAATTGCACCAACGATAATTAACACTTTCCGATGATTTTCTAGAGAATAATTGTTAACCCTATGTATTTTACAAGAAATCTGAACAAATTTTCTATAAAACGATTTTATACAAAGTTTTGACCAATACTCATATTTCTCGAAGTCACTGCCCAATTCATGAATTGGCACAAATTTTAATTGATTAATAGACTTTTCGCCTTTAAGCATCTTAACATCGCCGAGTTTAACTTTGTCTAAGTTTAATCTCAGAATAATCGCAAAGTGTGATTTGCCGACCTCAGATGAATTATCATTAAGAACTCCTATTATTTCAAGCGATTTTTCATTGATGCTGTTTTCCGGAATTTTTAACTCTTCTAATAATTCTCTTCTTGTGCTATTTGCAAATCCATTATCATGATCAATTTGTTCGAACAAATTGAGATCATAATCTTGAACATGACCTCCAAATCCAATACATAAACTGCCTCTTAACATTGAATGAGCGTTGGTATATACACCTCTTATAAACTGAAGTACTTCATTATTTTTTTCCACTAAGATGTAACTTAGTATTTGTTTATGTTCAATATCTTTCTCAGCCTTAATTCTAGGAATAAAAAAACTGTTTTTTTTATCAAAGAGAAATCTCAAATATTTTTTAAAGTTTCTTGATTTAACACCGTTGAAGATTCCGATAGAACTCAATTTGTCACTTTTAATCACTAAAACGTAATCCTTGTAACTTATTCTTTTAATATATGGAGTCGCCTTATATTCGTTCCCTTCTGCTTCTCTTAACGCAAAAATCCCTTTACCTACTCGTTTAAATTCAGAAAAAAGTTTTTTCTTCTTAATGTCATCACTTATCCTTGCCTTAATAGTTTGATGCGGGGTCTTTCCGCCACTAAAATCAAGAAAACCTTTCTCACGAGCAAGTTCAATAATCTCAGTAACCCGCATAGGTCTCCCCTCTTGTTCCAAAATTGTTTTAGCGAGATTTAAAAAGTGGCCCATTTACCTATTTCAAACAATTTGAAAAAATATATTCATTAACTGGTCCCCTTGCAGACATTTTGCTCGATATTAGGGAGGACCTTTCTTTTTTAAATGGTGTAACAATATCTCCAAAAAGATTAAAAATGCTTTTATGGGAAGCATTGGTCATTATAAAAAATGCTTTCCGCTTTATCAATTCGACAATAAAACTTTTTAGCCGTACTTGATCTTCCCATGAAAATATTTTCTCGTTATATCTAATGAATCCATTATTTTCATGATTTACGGTATATGGCGGATCAATAAAAACGAGATCATTTTCTTTAATATTTTTTAATGTTTCGAAAAAATCTCCGGCAGATAAAGACACATTATATTTCAGCAATTTATGAATTGCTTGGATGTTTTTGTAATCAAAAAGTCGCTTATATTTCTTGAATCCATAAGGAACATTAAATTCGCCATTTAAATTCACTCTAAAAATACCGTTGAAACAAGTCCGATTGAGGAAAATGAATTCTGAGGCATTTAAAATTTTATCTAAAGACTGTCTTTTTCTAATCTGATAAAATAGCCTTTCGTTGTTTCGATACCTCTTTAAATGACTACATATGATTTCCGGATGATTTTTGACTTGTCGAAATGCATTTATTAGTTGTGCATTTGAGTCATTTAGAAAAACCCGTTCATTTAAATGAAAATTAGATTTAAGCTTTATAAATACTGAACCACTTCCAAGAAATGGTTCGTGATAGTTATTAAATTTGACAGGTAGCAAATCAATTACGTCATTAACAAGCCAAGATTTGCCACCTGCCCATCTCAAAAAGGGTTTTACGGTAATACAATCTTGCATTCTAGTCTTTTATTTTCATTTATAAATGCCCTAAGATATTGCAAAAATGCCAGCTCTCCGATAAGTGATGTGGTATCAATTAAATCTTACTTTTCATGATTTTTTGAATTTATTTATACCATTCTATGTACTCACACTCTTTTTTAGTGCTGCATATGTTTCTATTTGACAAAAGAACCGTCGTTTGTTTTACGCGCCAAACCAAGCGTACTAATGGTCTCTAATAAGTGCTCGATCTGTTGCTCACGTGATGCACTTACGTTCTTCTGTGTCTTCCTAAATTGTTTATTGATATTGCTTGCGGAAATGGGGTTCCGAGATTGTTGTATAATTCGATGAACGGCTTTTGCCTGTTCTGATAGGGTTCTTGGCCATTCGGATAATGAAGCGGCATTAGAACTTATCTCAGCTTCCACGGTATTTATATTTAATCCTGTTTGTGAGCTACCTCGCATGTTCTGATATTCAGGGCGTAACCATCGAATCAAACCACTTGCCTCCTCCGACGCTCTTTCTTTGTTAATAGCAACTAGTTTTTCCAATATTTCTTCTTCTTTAAGATTTAATGGGAAGTTATATGAGATTGTAACTGCAGCATCAAGTTCATTATGCAATTGTAACAACACGCTTACCAACCCTTCTTCATGTATTTTTTTTTCTTTGATATCAAGTATTTTACCACTACGCAGTTTCTCCAATACGTTGTACATATCAGTGATAGTTAGTGTAGAGTATACTGATTGTCGTTGTTTACGGTGGGCGTCGAGTTGTTCTGCTATGGATCGAATCTCTTTTTTCTGTTCTTCGTCAACATCAGGAAAGGGAAAGGTCTGGAAGCATCGTGAATTATTATAACGTGGTGTATTCCCTCCTAAATCTCCGCCTGTTGCGAGGGCCCAACAACCATGAATTTTACTCGACAATACCCCTAAAATAAAGGCATCATCACTTGCGACATTGATTAAGGCATCATCTGGAAGAATTTTAATTTCATAAAATTGAAACACCCTATGTTTTGCTGTTGCAGGAGTAGTAATATAACGTTGCAATCCGTCAAGAGCTTTGCGCAATTCAATTCTCTGTTCACCGTGAAGCCACCAATTATTTTTATAAGAAACTCTTGGATTATGGTCCCTTTCCGGTTTTACTCTCTCAAGAATCCATTGATAAATTTCCGGATATTGAAAACGCACTTCTTTTTCAGACAAACCAAAAAGATCAATCACAAAAACATGCCGTGGCAGACCGGCAAAATCTTTACCATTTCTGTAAGGTTTAATACAATTGTTAAGTGAAATGTTATTTCTATAACCTATAATTTCAGCTTGTTCTTGTTCCAATATAAATCCAGCTCCAATTAGCTGTACCCCCCGACTACATATTCGATCATTTGCTTCCAATGGTATTGCTGAAGTTGTGGCGGCTCCGATCGTCAGGTCTGGATGAATTATTCCTCTAGTTTCTGCAAAATTTACCTGAACCTCCAGACTATCTGTTTTTTCTTCAGATAGTATAGTCAAAAGTCTACCAATTTTTGTCCCCTTTTGGGCCATAGTCATTGCAATCTCAACATTTGCACCATCCGCACTATTTACCCATGGATGATTTGGAATTGCAAAAACTATTGAAATCGGCGTCTTAGAATCAATATATATCTCTAAAACTCGTCGATTGAAAATCTGCCAGATGCTGTTTGTTGTTATGAATCCAAATGATTCAGCTTTACCTTCACTTAGAAGTTTAGCGGCTTTGAACCACCAGAACATAACAAAGTCCGCACTTTCTTGTACGTATTCTTGATATGCCTTTCGCAATGCTTCAGCATAGCCATCACCTAAAGTTTCACGAATGTATTTCGCTCCGATAAACGGCGGATTACCTACAATGAAATCTGCTTCTGGCCAGGTTGCAGGCTTGGGGTTAATATAACTATATACGGGTGTGCGGGCCGTCTCATCGGGCACTTCCAATCCAGTTACGGGATGTGTTTTGGTCGTATACCCATCCCATCGGGTGACAGGTTTACCTTCATTGTCCAGTCGTGGTTTTTTTTCCGTATAATTTAGGACTGCATCCCGCTGGATTATGTTGCCGTATTGACGCAGAATTGGGTCTTCTAATCGTTTTGCGTGGCCATGAGTTCTAAAATGCCATTGCAGGTAACCGATCCACAACACGACATCTGCAATTGCGGCTGCGCGAGGATTCACTTCCAGGCCCAGTAATTGCGCGGGCGTTACAGTATAACCGCCCGTCATATCTAAACCCAGCTGTCGCGGGAAATGAGCAATGTATTCGACTACTTCACCTTCCAATCGCTTCAAGTGTTCCAACGTTACATAAAGAAAGTTGCCGCTTCCACACGCGGGGTCAAGTACCCTTACAGAACAAAGCCTACGTTGAAATTTCATGATCTCTTTAAGCGCACCAGATTCATCCCCATTTTTTTCAAGAATTGCTGAAGCTGTTCTGGCTGCTTCCCAATCTTCACGCAAAGGCTCAATGACCGTTGGCATCACCAACCGCTCTACATAAGCCCGGGGCGTATAGTGTGCACCAAGTTTATGTCTTTCCCGAGGTTGCAGAGCACGTTCTAAAAGTGTCCCAAAAATAGCCGGCTCAACATCTGCCCAATCAGCTTCAGATGCAAGTATAAGAAGATCAAGTTGAGCCTCCGATAAGGGTAGTGCCTCATGATCTTTATAAAGGAAGCCATTAAACTGTGGGATCAAAATTCGGAGAGCCGGGTCAAATCCACCTTTGTCCATACTCATCCACAAAGATTGCAACGCCTTAGGAACGAGATCTAAGTTTTGTTTATAATCTTGTAACAACTTTGTAAATGATCTTTCAGGTAACAAGTGAACATCTTCTGCAAACATGGTAAACAAGCAACGCATCAGGAATCCCGCAACTTTTTCTGGTGAGTTACCCGATTTTTCGAGTAGAGCGGCAAGTTTTGCCAAACGTTCAGCAAGTTCACGAGTAACTTTTGCAGCTCTTTTACTAGGATCCAGTTCCAGCGGATCGGTAAACAAAAAGCGAAGCCGTTCTTGAATTTCTTTTTTTTCCAGATCGACCAATTGTATGCGATAATTCAGGGGATCAGGGAATGGGATATATGTCTTTCCCTGACGGGTAAAATCAGAATATAGATCAATGCAAAAACCAACATCTACCACAACCAAAAATGGCGGCCACCCTTCAGAAACAGGAAGAGCTCGGGCATATCTCAGGGCCTGTTCTTTTGCACTTTTCATTTCTCGTTCCCAAGTACGGGTATCACGAATTGCTGTACCCGTTTTCGTTTTTGCCTTAGCACTTCCCAAAACTTCAGCTTCTGATACGGCCGCTCTATCTGACCCTTGTTTTGCCTCCAAAACAAAACAATGTTGTTTATATAAGTCAATAAAATTAGTCGTCTTCTTTCCTTCTCCATCATCAAATTCAACAGGTCGCTCAAAAGTATAAGAAGCTTCGTGCACTTTATCGGAGGCTGGTCTTGGTTTTTCGACTCCCAACAATTCACAAAGCTCTGATAGAAATAACTGATAGTTTGCCCGTTCAGAAGCCCCGGAC
>DATHPV010000010.1:0-2856 GCA_035483495.1 Puia sp. | reverse complement strand
AAAACGAAAAAAGCAGGTTTTTATGTTAAACCTGCTCTAAAATACACATAACTCATTAAGCCTCAGCCATATCGGGGATTGCTTCCACCTTATAATCACCCGTATCCAATTTCTTCTTAGTAGCCTCAAAAGCGGTGAGTGTCGCTTCTATATCCTGATCAGTATGTATTGCTGTTGGAATCAGGCGATAAATAATATGTCCTTTTGGTATAACAGGGTAAACTACAATGGAACAGAAAATGCCATAATTCTCACGAAGGTCCATTACCATTGCGGTTGCTTCAGGAATATCTCCCTTCATGTAAATCGGTGTAACAACGGAATCTGTTTTCCCGATATCAAAACCTTTCTTCCGAAGACCTGACTGAAGTTTAAGTGCGTTATTCCAGAGTTTTTCTTTTAATGAAGGATTATTTCTAAGTAATTCCAATCTTTTCAGATTACCCTTTACAAGTGCCATGGGTAAGCTTTTGGCATAGATCTGACTCCTTATATTGTAACGAATATAATCCACAATAGGTTTTTCGCCTGATACAAATGCTCCAATCGATGCCATTGATTTAGCGAATGTTGAGAAATACAAATCAATATCATCCTGCACTCCTTGTTCTTCTCCAGCTCCTGCGCCTTTTTTTCCAAGGGTTCCAAATCCATGCGCATCATCTACAAGCAGACGGAATTTATATTTGGATTTTAATGCGGCAATTTCTTTAAGTTTTCCCTGATCACCTGCCATACCAAAAACTCCTTCTGTAATTACTAAAACTCCTCCACTATTTTGTTTTTCAATTAAAGCATTTGCGCGCTGCACCTGCTTTTCAAAGTCGGCAAGGTCATTATGCTTAAAAACATATCGATGACCTGCATGTAAGCGTAGTCCGTCTATAATGCACGCGTGGCATTCGGCATCATATACAATAATGTCGTGTCTTCCACACAGCACATCAATAATGCTTACCATACCCTGATAGCCATAGTTGAGAAGTGCAGTGTCTTCTTTTCCGACAAAGTCTGAAAGTTCTTTTTCAAGTTGTTCATGTTGATTACTATTTCCACTCATCATACGGGCACCCATAGGTGATGCCAGTCCATAATCAGATGCTCCTTCAGCATCCGCTTTTCTTACCTCAGGATGATTCGCGAGACCGAGATAGTTATTCAAACTCCAAACTATCATTTCCTTACCACGGAATTTCATGCGGCTTCCGATTTCACCTTCCAATTTTGGAAACGCGAAATACCCGTGTGCTCTTTCTCTATGCTGTCCGATTGGCCCCTGATGCCTGGTGAGCTTTTCAAAAATATCTGCCATATTGATTAGTACATTAATTTAAAATTGATGCAAAAATAATGCATTTACAGAACTGGACAATATGCAAATGCCGATACCTTTGTTTTAAAGCCATATCGATCATGTGCAAGTACTTTTTACTAATTGTATTTAGTTTATTCAGACCATTTCATGTTTTGGCTCAGCAAAGTAATTTATCGACTGCCAGACCAAAACTGGTTGTAGGTATTGTCGTAGATCAGATGCGTTGGGACTTCCTTTATCGTTATTTTGACAGATATAGCGAGGGTGGATTTAAAAGGATGTTAAAACAAGGCTTTTCCTGTGAGAATACTTATATAAATTACTTGCCTTCTTTTACTGCTGTTGGACATACCTGTATTTTCACAGGGTCTGTTCCATCAATCACAGGAATTACTGGCAACGATTGGGTAGATCAATTGACAGGTTCACATGTCTATTGCACCGACGATAGCTCAGTTCAGTCTGTCGGTGTAAACTATGCGCCGGATGGGAAGATGTCACCCAGGAATTTACTGGTTACCACCATTACCGACGAATTGCGCATGGCTACCAATTACAAATCGCGCGTAGTGGGCATTTCATTAAAAGATCGGGCTGCAATATTGCCTGCAGGACATACAGCCAACGCAGCGTTCTGGATGGATGATTCCAGCGGTAATTTTATCACCAGCTCTTATTACATGAATAGTCTTCCCGAAGCTGTAGAAAAATTCAATAAGCAGAAAAATATAGAGCAATTCACAAATAGCGATTGGAACACATTGTATCCAATCAATACTTATGTTGAAAGTGATTCGGACAACAAATCTTACGAAGGAAAACTTCCCGGTGATGTATTGCCTGTTTTTCCGCATAATCTTAAATCAGCCTACGCAAAAAATCGTGGTTCCTTTCGTTCCACTCCCTTCGGAAATTCATTAACACTAGATTTTGCCAAAACCATATTGGATGCCTATCAACTCGGTCAGGGTATTGCTACAGATTTCCTTACAATTAATTGCGCATCGACAGATTATGTAGGACATTTATTCGGACCCAATTCAGTTGAAATCGAGGATACTTATTTAAGACTGGATCTTGATCTCGCTTCTTTCTTTTCGTATCTCGATCAGAAGATAGGAAAGGGACAATATTTGATTTTTCTCACAGCTGATCATGGTGCTTCTCACGCAGTGGGATATTTACAAGCGAATAAAATGCCTGCTGACTTTTTTGTAACCAGTAATATCCTGGCAAACCTCGACCAACTAATACAACAGAAACTTGGATATTTTAAAGTAATTCGCTCCGCAGGTAACTATCAGATTAATTTCGACATGGAAAAAATTGCTGCATATAATGCAGACTTCGACGCGATTAAAAAGCTGGTGGTGGACTATTTGAAAAAGCAACCCGGAGTTGCTTATGCAGTGGATATTGAAAAAATCCAGGACGCACCTGTTCCGGAAGCAATAAAATCCATGATCATCAATGGCTATAATTATAAAAGAAGCGGACAGGTTCAGGTAGTTTTTCAACCAGGATGGCTCGAATCTTATGCA
>DATHPV010000009.1:0-4297 GCA_035483495.1 Puia sp. | reverse complement strand
AAATAGTAAACCTTTTTTCCGGGGCAAAGATCAAGACGAAGCATTTGGATTAATTAAATGTGTTGTCGAAGAGCATCGTTACTGTCTGACTAATGTCATGACATAGGACTGATAGCTACGGCCAAAGCTGGTAGACGAGGTTGAATCCAAACTATATATGTGAGAGGTTATTGTCATAGTATTTCCGGAAATGGAAAATATTGCACCTTCAGCACTCCCAACGGCAGCTGCCCCTCTGGTCAGCGGAATACCCGGCCCATTAAAATAAATGGAATCGGATCCGATAATCTCAAATTCAGAAGTGACATTAAGCGTGTTCTGTGGCCAGAGAAATATGTAGGTTGTATCAGAAACCAATACGCCATTCTGATAAATCGCTACTTTTTCTGTATACTGAGGATTTACAAAAAGGCTATCTGAGCTGGTGGAATTTCCTGTAAAAGATAAATAACCTCCGCTCACTGTTGAAACGGAAGTCTGATATTCGGTTTGTTCTACCGTTGTATCGTTTCTTTTAAAAGCAAAATCGCTGCTCAATGTTCCTTGATAACCTGTTAATTCCCATTTACCTGCGAAGTTTGCAGGACTTGGATTGTCACTTTTTTTACATGCCACAATGCAAGTAAGAAACAAACCTGCGATTGTGCTGCATTTAGTGACTTTCATTTGATGTTTTTCCCGGAACGTCAAAGTTGAATTGTTATTGTATGATAACTGAAATTGAATACACTCACCATTCCGGATTTCAAGATTGATGGCTTTCCATTTTTTTGCTGATATGGATATGTTTATTCAAAATGAAATAAGCAAGTAAACAAGCTGCGATGATGCTCCAGTAGCCGGCCATGAAAAGAATAAGTTCTTTGATCAGCTGCCAGCCGTTTGAAATGGCATCAGCCAGGCGTGAAAAAAATGGAGTTTCATATTCGGGAATTTTTCTTTCTGTCGCAACTTTAGTATAACGTATTTCCGGATTTTGATATATTTCAACGGAAATCGAACTGAATCCAACAGAGTCGTCTAAAGTAAGATTAGTTATTATAGCGTTATCGGCAGACTCTTCTTTCTCATACATACTTCTTTCTGCACTTTCTACATCCAACAGTTTTTTTCCATTTCGGTCAATCGCATCTGCCATTCTGTGATTGAATTTTGATGCCCGTTGTCGGCTCAATTGATTTTCAAATAATTGAATACGTATATCATCAGCTGTAATTTCACGGTGCAACATGGTGGTGGAAATAAAGTTTAATGCGGCTAGCAAACTGTCCAGGTGATCCTCAGGCACCCGCAAAATGAGGAAACCCTTAGTCATGAAATGAATGGTCTGCACAGATGAATCCTGACTTATCACCCGAGAGGTAGAATCCTGTACGATATTATCCAGTCGGCTATAATTGACAAAACCACCAAGAGCCCTCGTTTTATTTTCAATTTTTATCACTGCATCGTTTACGTTGGTCACCTTAAAATTAAGAGCTGCCTTTTTTATAAATCTCCTTTCACCTAACCCTGGCATAAAAGAAAAGGAATCCTTTGAAAGACGGGGAGGAGCATAGGACATTTTTGCTATTACACCATTTTCGGTCTGTATTTTCAATGTATCTGACATCAATTGATCTGCTATATTTTGATCGCGGTTGCAGGAAATCATAGCGGTGATTACGAAGACTGTTGCAGCCATCGATAGTAGAAATTTCATGTTGAATGTTTTTAACAAGATGCAATACCAGCGGAATTGCATAAATGTTTGGCAGGTTTTTAAATGTCGAATGTCTTTCCTTTATACTGGTAGTTTTGGAAAGTAACCCGTGGCGTAAAAAATTCCACTGTATATTTATTGCTAATTTAAAGAGACGGCACAGTTCTCAATTCATCCATCAATTGCACCCGAACGTGAAATTGCTGACGTGAACCCCCATGATTAAGATGGGCAATTCAAATGTTTCAATAAGTATTGCGATGAATACTATGTTACTGGATATGGTGAATACCCGAGCAGATGGAAAAATTCAGCATGTGCGTCAAAAAGTCGCTTCATGTACAAGACGTTGGGCCAGCAGCCTGTTTAAACGAATTTAAATAGTTTTGTCATACTGTTACGGAGATAAAATATTCTCAACTCTGTCGGAATCTCAGAAAACCGAGTACAATTATACTTTTTAAAAAACGCTGAACAAGAAAATCTCACCAGGTAACATTGATATTGGGGGCAGAACTAAACGGATCTATTTGCCGGTGGTCGGATTGGTTATTTTCTGTATCGACCTCCGAACCAATAAAGCAACGTAATACTTGCAAAAATTAACCCCATAGAAATCCAGCGCGGTACCTTACCGTCTAGGTACAAGAAGGCGAGGAAAAGTATAACACCGATAATTCTTAATATCCACAACGACGAATTGCTCATGATGACAAAGTTGCGAATTTCTCTCAACTAAGTGTAAACCCGTAGTCATGGTTACTGATTTATTCCCGGGCCATTCGTAATTGGAGTTTTCTATTTTTTAGTAACTCAAGAATTGATATTCACTTCCGCATCAGCCGGTTGGATCACCTGCAAATCAGGAGCTACAAAGTATCCTACAATAAGACCACTCACCAAACCACCGATATGCGCTGCATTGTCGATGCCGCCGTTTAATCCCATGATCAAATTATAACCGATAAAAAGGCTCATGGTAATCAACAAATTTTTACTCAATGCTTTCGGGAAAACACCGGATAAGAGCAAGGCAGTAAAAATGCCATACAATCCAAAAATGGCACCTGATGCGCCAACACTGGCTGTTGCGTCGTACCACCAAATGCTGGAAAGACTTGCGCATACACCGGTCAGAACATAGAATATTGCCAGCTTCCCGGATCCAAGTACAGGCTCTAGTATGGCGCCGACGAAAACAAGCGCGAGCATATTTGACGCGAGATGAAACATTCCACCATGCAGGAACATACTGGCAACTATTCTCCACCATTGCCCTTCGAGCACCCTTGGTTTATAGTTGGCACCCCAATGAAGGAGATCAATGCTATTGAAAGAAATGAATCCGAGTCCTGCTATTACCATGATCAGAAATACCAGAATATTCAAATCTACTATTACAGGCGTAGTGTAATAACCCTTACGGGGAATACAAAGACTTGCCATTTCTGTAAAATCGCCCTTTTCTTTTTCTGGATTACCAGCGTGAAAATCTTCCAGTTTATGATCGTCAAACCTGAATCCAAGAAGCATCGCGAACCATACTATAGATGCTATTCCGAGGGAGGCAAAAATCCAGACGAAACTATGGCCATTCCGATCCGAGAAATTCCCGAATTCAGGTTCGAGGATATTTATTGCCGACGAATCATTAGCCAGATGTGTTTTTTTGATAGCTTTTTTAAACCCAGCCAGATTATCGTTAAAGCCTGTGCGCTGCAGATAAGTGAGGGTTTGAAAATTTTTGTTATGGAAAGAATCCATGCTCGCGTCTAAGAAATGGTGAAACCTGTCTTCTTTCTCTTCATTGGAAAGACGATTCCCAATTGTTTTTGAAAATTGAACGCAACACCATGCCTTTGGAGATGGCATCGTGAAGTACTCCTTCGCTTTTGATAAATTTAGTTTTCCATTTTTTGTTCTGATGATGATTACTCCGTTCGATCCGGCGCTCCCATATACAGAACGTGCTGCGACACCTTTTAATACTTGTACTTCTGCTACGGAATCCGGCGCCAGCGATCGAATTCTAGAAATGTCCACTATCATATTGTCCACCACGTAGAGCGGACCCGGGTGGGTTTCAGTATGTAGATTTTCTGAACTGTCTAACGTCCCGATCCTTGTAGGCTGAATAAGCGAGTCATACATAGGACAGCTGATAAAAATATGCAGGTTCAGGTCCCGATTATATTTTCCACTAACGTCAGAAGTTAAAGCTATTCCCCGTCCAGCTGTATCAATAAAGTAATTTTTGAACTCGTAGTATTTTGTGGCGGGATGTTTTGCTATATCTTCAACAGAACTGAGCTGGGTTAATTTACCAGATGCTGTTTCCAGGTATTTTTGGGCAATAACAACGGGCGCTGCTATAGCCAGAGCTGCGAGCATCTGAAAGCCAAAGGTAGAATCACCTCTTTTTCGCTTTAACTGGAGAAGTTTTATTCTCTTACGTAGCCAGGTAAGTGCAGCGATGAATGATAAAATGAAAGGGCATATGAAATCGATGATATCCTCTTTTACTTTGAACAACTCCCATTTTATGAATAGCAGCCAGTGCAGGAATGTATAAACAATGATAAAACCAACGGCTGT
>DATHPV010000008.1:0-2088 GCA_035483495.1 Puia sp. | reverse complement strand
TGCCTGAACAAACCTATTGTGTCAAATAAACCTGATGCGATTGCATTAAATGCAGTACAAGTCCCGTCAAAATAGAGTTGTAGTTCGGGCGAGAGAAATCCAATCTTTTGTTTGATTTCCCAAATACTTTCTCCTGTGCCTCTTTTTCGGTCAAACAAATAAATTTCATTCGCATAAGATTGTGGATTGTCTGCTGTGATCAAACTTAGTAATGTCGATTTTCCTGCTCCGTTTGCTCCGGTTAGTGCCCATCGCGATTCCCTTTTTACTAACCAGCTTATTCCGTCCAGTATTTTTTTTCCATCATAATGGACCGAGACTTGTTCCATTTTTACGGCATTATTAAAATCAGGATAAGAGAACGAAATTGCTGAGGGAAACTCTTTAACTGCTCCCACAATAACTCCCTTTGGATGCAAGTGTGTTTTTTCAATCTTATTTGTGTGGTAAAGTTTTCCTTCACTAAGCCGGGCAAATTTTTTGAAACACACGGGCATCTCGCCTCTGCTGTCAAGTAGAATAAAGTGCTGACCGGATTCCATCAAAACGAAAAGGATATTATCCAGCAGATTACGGCCTTCTTCGTCGAGGCCGGTGTAAGGCTCATCGAGAATCAGCAACTGATAGCCACTGAGAATCGCTTTCAGAATTTGCAATCTTTTATTCTCACCGTTTGATAATTGTATTAAAGGTTCTTTCAACAAATGCGATAATCCGAAGAGCTGTAAGAGTTCTGCTTTTGTGAATTCTCCACATTCACCTTCGTCCAAATGAAAAAGGTTTTCTTCAACCGTAATGGTGGCTTCCGCATCGACAGCGTTATAACGTTGCTGGTAATAAAAATTTGACTGATTTTGTAAATTCCTGAATCGGTGCTTTTGTTCTACTATCATTATTTTGTTTTCCCGATTCGATTTATCTGCTTCGGGAAACCGAATGTTTCCTTTGAATGCAAAGTTTCCTGCAAGCGTTTGTGCAAAAACTGTCTTTCCTGAACCTGCTCCTCCGTAAACAACCCATTGTTCTCCCTTTTTTATATTAAACGAAATATCACGAAGAATTTCTTTCCCGTTAATACTAACATACAGGCTGTCAACTATTAAAATGTCGGTGCTCATCGAACTCATATTACAACTGGTAAAGATGCTTTTTTTTACCTTACATTCGGGACAAAATCAAAGATCCTGATCTCGTCGCAAACCATACAGCAGATTTTAAGTCGTATCGACATTACCGAAATTATAGGAGGATTTGTTAAATTAAAAAAAAGAGGTGCTAACTACCTGGGACTATGTCCTTTTCATAATGAAAAAACACCTTCTTTCACGGTTTCTCCTGCCAAGGAAATTTATAAATGCTTTGGTTGCGGACGCAGTGGCAATACGATCAGCTTTCTCATGGAGCATGAGAAATTTTCTTACGTTGAAGCGCTGAAATGGCTTGCCGCCCGATACAATGTGGAAGTTGAAGAAACAGAACTAAGTCCGGAAATAAAAATTCAACAACAAACTGCCGACAGTCTTTATATATTAAATGGTTTCGCACAGAAGTTTTTGACCGACCAGTTGATGAATACGGAAGAGGGGCAAAACATCGGTCTGGCCTATCTTCAGGAACGCGGATTCAAAGAAGAAACGATAGAAAAGTTTCAATTGGGATATAATCCTTCAGCCCCTGACCTTCTCTCAAAAGCAGCTATTGCAAGCCAGTACAATCCTGATCTTTTGCAAAAAAGCGGATTGGCTATTATCAGGGAAGGTAAACCAGTAGACAATTATCGCGGCCGGATAATTTTCCCGATACATAGTCCTTTAGGAAAAATCGCCGGATTTGGAGCGCGGATAATCCGGAACAATGACCGTGCACCAAAGTATATCAATACTCCTGAAAATGAAATTTATGTAAAAAGTAAACTCCTTTATGGTTCTTATTTTGCGCGTCAGGCCATCGATAAAGCTGATGAATGTTTGCTGGTGGAAGGATATACGGATGTTATTGCCCTCCATCAGGCAGGTATTGAAAATGTTGTCGCCAGTGGAGGCACCTCACTCACTATTGATCAGTTAAGACTGATTAAAAAATATACTT
>DATHPV010000007.1:0-3389 GCA_035483495.1 Puia sp. | reverse complement strand
TGCCGAAAGAGCATTTTTTTACGTACGTGAATTTATAACCGATCGGGAAAAAGGAGGTTTGTTTTGGTCGGTCGATCATAAGGGTCAAATGCTGGATGGTCATAAACAGATATATGCGCAGGCATTTGGCATATATGCCATGAGTGAGTATTACCGAGTAACAAAAGATTCCGAAGCATTGAAACTGGCTCAGGACTGGTATAAACTCATTGAGAAGAATAGTCTTGATGAGGAATATGGAGGATATATAGATGCATTTGCGCGCGACTGGACCGCTATGGATGATATGCGGCTGAGTTCGAAAGATGAGAATGCGTCCAAGACCATGAATACCCATTTGCATGTAGTGGAAGCATATGCAAATTTATTTGAAGTATGGCCCTCGCCCGAACTAAGAAACCGCGTTATTGAATTACTCAAAATTTTTGATGAGATAATAATTAATAAATCCGGCTACCACCTGACTTTATTTTTTAATAAGGAATGGAAACCGGACAACACTATTATTTCTTATGGACATGATATCGAAGCTGCCTGGCTTCTTTTATCCTGTGCTGAATCCACCAAGGATGAAGAATCCATTAAATCGGCTAAAATAAATGCGCTGAAAATAACGGATGCGGCGATGGAGGGGTTGGATGAGGATGGTGGATTATGGTATGAATATGATCAAAAACAAGGGGAACTCGTTCGGGAAAAACACTGGTGGCCGCAGGCTGAAGCCCTTATTGGTTTCTGCAATGCCTGGCAACTCTCAGGAAACATCGCTTATAAAAATGCTTTAATTAAAAACTGGTTATTCATAAAGAAACATATACTGGATAAGAAACAAGGCGAATGGTTCTGGGGTATTGACAAAAATAGTAGTCCGATGAGCGGTCATGATAAGGTCGGACTATGGAAAGGACCGTATCATAATGGGCGGGCGTGTTTGGAGCTTTTGAAGAGACTGAGGCAAGTATGGGAGTATTGAAGTATGGGGGTATGGGAATAAAAAAGACAATTCTTTCACACTCCCATACTTCCATACTCCCATACTTTCATCATTTTTTCTTCGCGCTATCTCCGGCGTGATAACTGGTGTCTGCCAGGGAAGAATTTCCTGCGTTGCCGGGGGCTGCGGAAGGTGGAATGATTCCATTATTAGCGGCGGAATCTGGTCCGGTTGCACTAGACCCGGTTGAATCAGCCGGTTTTGCAGGATTAGTTGACGGGCCATTACACGCGCTCGTTATAATCACCATGGCGAAAATTGAAACCACAGATATCTTTTTCATATAATTTTTTTTGCGATTAAAATCCAAATAAAACAATCAGCAAAAAGGAAGCGGTTGAAAGGTTTGATCCATGTTAACGAACTCACGGATCTGATTTCCATCTTCATACATCACCAGGAATGACCTTTTGCGATCGTCTGTTTTCTTCTGCAATTCCAGGATCTTGGAAACGAGATATTTTTTATCAACCCAGGAAAAGCGACTCTCAATTTTTAAAAAATCCTGCAGTGAGTAAATTATTTCACCGTCTTTCAAAATATGGACGGTACTTACAAATCCTCTTTCTGTATTGGGTGAAACCGCTGTAGAATGCATAAGGGGCAAGTTAAGAAGTGAATTTACTGGACTGTCTAGTATCTCCTCATAAATATTATCCACAATTGTGAATCAGTAATGCAAAACCAATTCCTTTTAGAGAAAGATATCAGCCGTTCAATCGAAAGACAACGGAACAATTATTGTACTACTATACCCGTGTTATCAGAACCTGTGTTTTCGGCATATAAATATCCGGTTGAAAATTCGAATTTTCACAGCCGATTTAATGTTTTTGCTAAATGAAAAAAACAAATAATAAAGTAAAAGAAAGGGAAGAAATATCAGAACCGGAAATCACCAAACCCAACGCCAGCAAGCATCTTGGGTCATCCAATGCTTTCGAGGAAACAGAAAATCCATTGTCGAAAGACCTGGATAATATAAGCGATGAAAGACTGGATGAACTCTTAGACGAGTAAATAATATTCCAATTTTTGGAAAAAAATGAGTCTGAAATGTGGATATAAATACCCATCAAAATGGGGGGATATTTATATGGATCGCAACCTTTCCCGCATCATATATGTATTATATAAATAGAAAATACGCTCATGTTAAAAATAATGATTATAGAGGATGACCTCGATTTATTGCATGGTCTGCGATTTTTACTTCAGGCATATCATTGCAAAATTTGTCCGCTATCAGATGCAGATGAAATCATGAAAACAGTTGCCCTGTTGCAGCCTGATCTTATTCTTCTGGATATAAAACTCGATCATTCAAACGGTCTGGATGTTTGTCGTGAAATTAAAAGCAGTTATCTTAAAGATATACCTGTATATATTATGTCGGGCCTGCCCGATGTGGAGAATAAATCTTATGAAGCAGGCGCTGATTTTTTTCTTCCAAAGCCATTTGATTCAGAAACACTACTTGCGAAAATCAAAACATTGGAAAACTCCAGCATTAGTGAATAATTCGATCCGGGTGAATCGTAGAAGTCTTTCCAATACATCATTGGGAATTATACTTTATTTTCGCCCATATGGAGAAAGACGCCACATGGCAATGGGAAATATCAGCTCGGCAGCCCTGGTTTAAGCTCAATCTGCGTGAGTTGTTTCATTATAAAGATCTCCTCTTTCGATTTGTACGCCGTGATATAATTGCCAGTTACCAGCAAACCATATTGGGTCCTGTTTGGGTATTTTTGCAACCACTTTTTTCAACACTGGTATACTTCATTATCTTCAGCCGTGTTGCAAAAATTTCAACCGACAGCATTCCACCCATCCTTTTTTATCTTCCGGGAACGATTATATGGTCTTACTATTCGGACTGTGTCGCAGCGACGATGAATACTTTTCAGCATAATGCTTATATTTTTAATAAGGTATATTTTCCAAGAATCATTGTGCCGCTCAGTACTATTTTATTTCATTCATGTCGCGTTTCCATTCAGCTCTTATTGTTTTTCGTTGTGTGTTTTATCTACGCTTTGAACGATACACCAGTGCATTTTAATATGCAAATTTTAATGCTTCCTGTTTTGATTCTGATGACCGCTTTTTTTGGATTGGGCTGTGGTCTGATTATGAGTGTTCTAACAGCAAAATATCGCGACCTTGATAATATTATACAATTTCTGCTAAGGCTTTTTATGTTCGCAGCACCGGTTGTTTATCCCGCATCACTGATTCCGCATAAATACAAATTTTTATTCTGGCTGAATCCACTCACCCCGGTTATTGAAATATTTCGTTCCTCTTTTTTTAACACTAACCCTCTTCCGCTGACCTATCTGCTTCTGAGTCTGCTAACGACTTTTATCCTTTTAATTACAGGGATCGT
>DATHPV010000006.1:0-6409 GCA_035483495.1 Puia sp. | reverse complement strand
TTAATAATAACCCATTGCAGGTTGCCTGAAGTTACAACAGGCACTTCTTCTGTTTCTCCAGGGAAGATTTCCACTTCGTGAACAGGTTTGCCATTTACTTTAATGTTGACCCCTGATGCCACTTTGAGCATTATCTTTTTTCCGGACCTTTCAAAATATCCCGCATAATCAGCTATCGTCCCTTTTGGAAAAAAAATATTATTCTGTTTTCCACTGCCAAAGCTGCTCCTGCCTTCTTTCAGCCAGAATAATCCAACAAGGTTTAACCAGCCATCGTCTGCGCGAAGTTCTTTTATGCGTTGTTTATGCCATTGATCAATTTCCTGTTGATAAGAAATATTTTGGGCATACAAATGAAATCCGAAAAATATAAAAATAATCGAAAAGAAGCTTGATAAGATCCTGCTGATTCTCATAAATACTTTTGCAATAATATAAAAAACCAGGGCACTTAAATATATGCCCTGGTTTTATAGTAATTATTTTTTACTTCTCCCACCATAAATTAGTTGACACGTCGTCAGTAGTTCCACCGGAAACTGCCTGAACGGCTTTGGCCCAATTAACAGAATTTGAAGTTTCTTCATTGTTGGGATAATAGAATCTGCGGGGCAGATTTCCATTGGCTCCCACTGGCGGATTGATATTATCTATGTCAGGATATCCCAGTCTTCTGATACTGGTCCATGCATCCCATCCCTGATTCGCAAAAGCAATCCATTGCTGATAACCAATTTTTTGCTTCCAGTCACCCGCTGCAGTAGAATACGACACACCAGGCTGCGTGAGATATGTCGCCGCATCAGTTGCAGATCCACCCCAAAATAAAATAGAAGCGGTAATTGCTTTGTCATAATGGTCTTCAGCAGTTCCTCCAACAATTATTCCTCTTTCTACGGCTTCTGCCAATAAAAATTCGGTTTCTGAATAGTCAAGAAAATCTCCTGGTAAAAGGGGATCGAGCCATCCTGGTGAAAACTGAGAGAACTTAACATATCCATTTCCTGCCCCGGGAACGCCTCCGGTATACTGACCCTGAAACTGCGTGTAAAACAATGGAAGCCTTGGATCATTCCAGGCCAGCAAAGTATTTACAATCAAATTTGCCGGACTGTAATCATGACGGGTAATAAAAGTCTGATACGCAGGATTCGTGTTGCCGGTAGGACTTCCCTGATATTGTATGATAGCATTGTCTGCATTACTTGTAAACACTCCCGTATTAACGGCTGATGTTACGTATTTGGAATAAGTAGCCGGATCGACATCTGCGACTACGGTAGCGAGTTTGAGTTGCAGTGTCGCAGCAAATTTTTTCCATTGTCCGATATCTCCGCCGTAAATCTGATCGTAAGATCCCCAGGAAGCTGCGTTTGGATTAAGCCCCGCGATGGCTGTGTCCAACCTGTGCAGTAAGTCGTAATAAATTGTCTTGGCATCATCATATGCCGGAAAAGGTATGCTGTCTTTCAATGCCTGCACATAAGGTACGTTACCATAGGTGTTTACCAGAATGGAGTAACCATATACTTCGAGAATATCTGTTATGATGAGGTCATTTCGTAAAACGTCCTGATCAGTGACATCTTTAGCAGCGGCGATTTTCGCATCATTCAGACTGTTCAAAATACTTGTAGTCTGTGCTGTACCAGGTGTATTGGAGTAAAACGCATTCCACCAACCTGATGGAGCATCGGCAGCGGAAAGTATATACCGGGCTTCGCTCACGTATGTATTTTCTGTCCATGACTGCGTCAGCACTCTGAAAGGTCCTACCCCATTCGCAGTTGAATTCAAAGCATCAGAAAAATTTTTCTCGCCATTTACCAATAAACTTCCTGATGGAACCGTAAGAGGGTTTTTCGGATCGTTATTCAGCGATGACAAATTTTTTGTGCAGGAAAAAGAGAATATTAAAAGCGGTATAAATAAAATGAGTATTAAGATCTTTTGCATATTATTTTATTTTTACTCTCCATATTTCGGGAGATGGTTAGTATCGCAATTCTATAATTTGAATTTGGCATTGAATCCAAAGGTTCTGACAGAAGGATAAGCTCCCACCTGAAATCCGATAGAGGCATTTCCGCTCGCATATCCCTGCTCAGGATCAGAATACGGAAGGTCTTTGTGAATAATCCATAAGTTTCTGCCTGTTAGCGAAATATCAATTCCTTTTATAAAACCGATTTTATTTACGATGCGGCTGGGGAATGAATACGTAATGGCAACTTCCCGCAGTTTAACATAACTGGCGCTGTACACATAGGATTTGTCAGCAAAATTATTGTAGGAACTGAACGGAAACTGTCCCTGGTTGATATCTGAAGCAGATACATAAACAGCATTTGGTTTACCATCTGCGGTTACGCCAGGCAGTATAATTCCTCCACCCTGACTCAAAGGGCTTCTGACCGGATTGCCCTTATCATTGTTCCCGGCAGTTGATGGATACAGACCCGAGTAATCACCAAAATCTTTATCCAGCGAATAAACAGAGCCTCCCTGATGGATATCAATTAAAAAACTGAGAGAAAAACTTTTGTAATTGAAACTATTGTTTATCCCGGCTATCCAGTCAGGATTTATATTCCCGATATCCGTGAGTGAGTTGGGGTTTAAAATATAGTAACCATCTGCACCTACTTCTTTCTGTCCGTTTACATAAGTATAATCACTTCCCCGGATCACTCCGTACGGCTTACCAACTTCAGCCACCAGCTGTGTATTAAATCCATAGTTGGCGATCAGGTAAGAGGGCTGATTATGATAAAGAGATAAAACAGTATTATTGTTTTTGCTCCAGTTCAGGGCGATATTCCATGAAAAATCCCTGTTTTTTATTGGTGTCAGATTCAGCGTGAACTCAATTCCCTCATTCTGAACGGTTCCGCCATTTACAAAATACTGTCCATATCCTGACGAAGTGGAAACGGAGATCGGCATGATCTGGTCGATTTGCTGCGCATGGTAGTAGGTGATATCAAATCCTACACGGTTCTTCAAAAAAGAAGCTTCCAGACCGAATTCGTAGGTCCTGTTTTTTTCCGGTACCAGATCCGGATTATTATTTATGACTGGTGGTGCCGACGTAGGTTGTCCGTTGAAAGGAGCAACATATTGAAAAGTATTTTGAACACTGTATACCGGTGCATCACCACCTACTTCTGCATAATTTGCCCTCAACTTTCCATAAGACAACCAACCTAAATCACCGAGTAATTTCGAGAAAACGAAATTGCCTGATATGGAAGGGTAATAATAGGTGTTGTTTGCAACGGGCAAGGTGGAAGATTTTTCGCCCCGGAGCGTAGCATCCAGTGTCAAAAAATCTTTGTAACTCAAAGTAACACCTCCAAAAATCGCATCTACTTCTTTTGTTGATTGCGTTTCTATGGGTGCTGCCGGCGTATTAACAGAATTTGCCAACGCGTATACGCCGGGTACTACAAGGCCTCCATTGGTTGTCGCGAAAATAGAAGAGTTATCTACCCTTCTGATGTTCGAACCCACCAGAGCCTTTAAGTTAAGATCCTTGCTGATATCCCTGTTGAATGTAAGCAGGAGATCGTAATTCGTTTCACCATAAGTAATGTTATACCTCGAGTAACTGGATTGATGAACACTTCCCACCGCTGTGTGATACTCTACGAACTGGTTATATTGATCGGTGGATACCCGGCCGAATAAATTAAGCCAGGGAGTTATCTTATAATTCACGTTGATATTTCCCAATATTCTTTTTCTGTCATCATCTTCGGTGTTCTGGTAACGGTTCCAGTAAAGATTATTATGGTATGCTACAGTTTGGGTGGAAGGATCGGTATAACCACCCAGTCTGTTCCAGGTTGCGTTGGAATTATTTCTGAAATAGTCAGTTTTCTGATCTTGGATATTTACATTGGTAGGCCACCATTCGCGAAAATCCATCATCGGATTTTGCTGCGAGCTGTAGGTATATCCGTCTCTTCCGATTCCGGCAACATCCGAAAAATCCAATACGGCACCAACGGTCAAAACATCAGTTATCTTATGTGAACCGCCTATGCTAATCAGATTTTTTACAAGCGTGCTGTTTGGCAATAAACCCATGTCGTCACTTCGGGTATAGCCCACTCTGAATTCCGTGTTTTCATCACCACCATCTATTGATATATTCGTGGCAGTTGTTACAGGCGTTTCAAAAAAATCTGTTGGATTGTGGTGTGCAGCCGGTGCCCAGGGAGTTGCTTTGCCATAATTTGCATCTCCTGGTATGAAAGCATCCCAGTTATATACCAGCTGACCTGGATCATAAGCAGGACCTGTTGCAGCATCTACATCGGTTTGTACAACGTTCACGGGCTGACCATTGCTATTGAATGTTGGTGTATAATAGAAAAACCCGCTTTGACCTGGATAAGCCGGATCATAACCCTGAGAGCCATAACCTTCACCATATTGAGTCTGATAAACGGGGAGTGTGGATTTATCGGGCGACCCCACAGTTACTCCACTTGAAATCGTAACACCAACGCCTTTTCTTTTTGTGCCTTTTTTTGTTGTAATCAGTATCACACCGTTGGATGCACGGGAACCATAGAGTGCTGATGCAGCTGCTCCTTTTAAAACATTGATGGATGCGATGTCGTCCGGATTGATATCAGAAGCTGCATTACCCAGGTCAAATCCGTTTTGGCTTTGATTGGTATTGTCATACGGCACTCCATCCACCACGAATAAAGCCTGATTATTTTGGGTGAGGGATTTAAAGCCGCGTAAAATAGCATTCGTTGAACCACCAATTGTATTACTTGCCGTAATTTGAAGGCCCGAGACCTTGCCCGACAAATTATCTACGAAATTGGTATTGAGTGTTTTTGTAATTTCCTCTCCGGAAACCTGCTGTGTTGCATACGGGAGAGAATTTTTTGTTCTTACTATTCCTAAGGCCGTTACTACTACTTCCTGAAGTTTTTTATTTTCCAGGTATATATAGACCGGAGCATTTCCTTCAACTGAAAATTCTCTCGGCGAATACCCCGCAGCGCTGAAAATAAGTGTACTGCCTTTTGAAGCTTCTATCTTAAAATTTCCCTTTTCATCTGTAGTCACAGCTTTGCCCGTACCCTTCACCGCAACTGTTGCAAAAGGAATGCTGTTGTTTGTACTGTCTTTTACGTTGCCGGTAATCCAGGAAGATTGCGCACGGGCAGCATGCTGAAATAACAATAAGACAATAATCGATACCAGAAATCTGATCTTTCTCATGTGTTTAATTTTGGTTCATTAAAATTTTCTATCAAACATTTTTTATTCGCCCGAAACAAATAATCAGTCTTTATTAAATAGAATCGATAATTGTCCGAAGACGCACAACCGCTCTGCAATACTTCGATTTGAATTTATTTTCTTATACGAGTATGCTTAACAGACTGAATCTATTAGTGCGTAAAAAGTAGGTATGGTGGCAATACAGAAGAGTCGCACTTATGTATGATGGCGAACTGCTTGTGATGAGCAAATATAATATGAAATATATAAGTCTACCAAATTAGTAGGGATATAATTTAGAAATATTATATTCGTGCTGGAAAATATAATTCATTATTCGAACGAATATCAGTTAAACCAAATGACAGTCTGAATATTCCATTTCTTTTTGAAATAACAGGTACTATTCAGATAATAAAAAAAGGGGTATCGAAATTATTTCCATTCACTATGAAAGAAAAACCGACACGGCTTACGCGAGAAAAGTGATTTCACGATTTAAAGAAAGATACAATATAGAATACGATGAGCTATTTGCCGGCCTCGCCGACAAACAGCATGTTGCTGAAACTCTGCCTGCGCTGAATACTTTTCTTTCTTTCCCGACAACTATTTTCATAGACAGGAATGGTAAAATAAATAAGATACACACAGGTTTCAGCGGCCCCGCAACGGGTAAGTACTACGATCAGTTTGTAAAAGAATTTAATGAAGAAATTAATGCTCTTGCCAATAAATAGAAGCAATTTGAGGGTTTTTTTAGGGTAAAACATCGTTACATTTATTCTATTAAACCTTAAACATGAAAACAAAACTTCTTCTGCTGGTTTTTACTGCCGGAATGTTGTCCGGAATAATTCTAACGGTAATGCTCACTGGTCAGAAAGCAATGGCCAATCATTTAACGCCGAAGTTTCACTATAAAAGCTCTGCACCAGTGGAGTGGCCAGATAGTCTGGACGCCGTGAAGGCAGATCCTGCACATCATAAAATAGTATTTGAAAATGATAAGGTCCGGATCCTGGAAGTTACGGGAGAACCATTTGCATCTGAACCCATTCACACACATAAATGGCCAAGCGTGATGTGGTCGGCCAATCCCAATTTCGCGAAAGCCCACATGATTTATTATAACTACGCTTTCGACCCGGCTAAA
>DATHPV010000005.1:0-6016 GCA_035483495.1 Puia sp. | reverse complement strand
AGCCATTTATTCATCATCCACCATGCAACGGGAAAGGCAATCACGGATGCAATCAGCACCAGTTTTATAAAATCTTTTGAGATCATCGCCACGATTTCACTGATACTAGCACCCAGCACTTTTCTTACGCCAATTTCTTTTATGCGCTGCTCTGCCGCATACGTCACCAATCCAAATAAACCGAGACAGGCGATAAAAATGGCGAAGATGGCAAATGTGATAAATAATTTTCCTGTTCGCTGTTCCGCGTTATAGATTTTATTAAAGTCGGCGTCTAAAAAGGAATAACTAAATGGTTGTCCCGGGCCCATGCTGTTCCATTTCTTCTCCACTTCACTGATCAGCGCAGGTATATTTTTTGAATTGATGCGTATGGCTATTCTTCCCCAATTCTCGTTCAATTCAATGATCAATGGACCCACTTTATCGTGCATGGTACTGAAATTAAAATCTTTCACCACACCGATGATATGAAATGGCTTCGACGCGAAACCACCGTTGCTCGCATAACCCGAAGGACGGTACAATGTTTCGGCCAACGGATTTTTAAATCCAAGCAATTTGGCCGCAGTTTCGTTTATGATTACTGCCGATGAATCAGTAGGAAAATCCGCTGAAAAATTTCTGCCTGCTGCCATCTGCATTCCTAATGTGGGTATATAATTCCTGTCGGCTTCAAAATCAGTCAAAATGTTAACTTGTTTTGCATCCAGCGTAGGATCCTTAAACCAGCCGTTTTGACTATGAGCTGTTTCAGTAGGTAGTGATCTCGCAATTGTAGCGCCCATAACTCCGGATATTTTCGACACATCCTGTCTGAAGGATTTTATTTTATTATCGAGCGCGTCGGTATTATTTATGACCAGCACCTGGTCACGATTATATCCAATTTCCCTGCTTCGTATATAAGTAAGCTGATTGTAAATAACGATTGTGCCAATAATCAAGGAGATCGAAATGAAGAACTGGAATACAACCAGACCGCTTCTCAGCCAGCTGCTTTTAAAACCCTTTGCAATATTGCCTTTCAACACCTGCACGGGCTGAAAAGATGAAAGATAAAAAGCAGGGTAACTTCCCGCAACGCAGCCCACTACTATTATTAATGCGACCATTAGCGGCATCAACCATGTTGAAAATAAAGTCCACACCCTCATCTCTTTTCCTGCAAGCTGGTTGAACAACGGTAACAACAATGCCGCAATTCCAATGGCGAGTAATAATGAGAGAAAACTCGTTAATACAGATTCAGTTAAAAACTGAGTAATGAGGTGAGACCGCAACGATCCTGCTACTTTTCTAATTCCCACTTCCTTTGCACGGTTGGCAGAGCGCGCTGTTGACAGGTTCATGAAATTCACACAGGCGATTAGCAAAATGAAAATGGCAATGAGAGAAAAAATATATACATAAGTCAGATTTCCATTTGCTTCAAATTCGTACGATTTATTTGAATGCAGGTGGATATCCGTCAGTGGCATTACGGGGTATATAAAATGGTTACCACTTTTTTTCAGATCATCTGCGCTCATATGCAGGAACTGATCCAGTTGTTTTACGAGATAGTTGTTGATAACGCCATTTACCGCATTCTGCAGCGACGCCTGCGTTACGCCAGGTCTCACTAAAACAAAAGATGGATAATTGTTGCTCAGCCAATCATTCTGATCATCGTGCCAGGTGTCGTGCATCGGCCGGATAAAGCTGAAATGAAAATGAGATTGCGGCGGAATATCTTTAATTACACCGGTGATTTTGCAGTTCACTGAATTATCAACGTATAATGTTTTTCCTACAACATTGGTTGAGTTGAAATATTTTCTGGCTGTTGTTTCATCAATCACAATTGAATTGGGCTCGTTCAATGCAGTTAAACGGTTACCTGTTATCATGGGAATTGAAAATACCTGTAAGAAAGTGGAATCGGCAAAAACTGCGTTGTGGTTTTGAATATTCTGATTATCCTTCTTAACCAGTATATCACCAAAATTCCGAAGCCTGGTGTACTGCACAATCTGCGGATAATCTTTCATCAGCGTTGGCACTAATGGTGCCGGACTGACGGCTGAAGTGAATTGTGTTCCATTAAAAGAAATATCGGCGTCTATACGATAAATATTTTCCGACTGTGCATTATACTTGTCATAACTCAATTCATCTTTTACATAGAGTACAATCAAAAGACAAACTGCAAGTCCAACCGAAAGTCCGACAATATTAATGGCTGAGAAAGCCTTGTTCTTCCATAAATTGCGAAGCGCAACTTTTAAGAAATTTTTGAACATGCGTTTTGTTTTATGATCACTGGAATAACCGGCGAATACACTAAAAATATGCCGTCTTGTTGATTAATTGATTATCAATATCCTGAGTCAATTTTGCAATACGAAAAACTGTTCGAATTTGATACATCAATTGTGCGGTTATGTCTGCTGGCGGTCTGCTCATTTCGATAAGCGGTTCATTTCAATTTAACAGCTATAATAGAAGCAAAAATTCTAAATTACGATATACTTTTTTCAGTAACCCTCATACGCTTCTTAAACTGAATGAGATTTGAGAAATTCATACCGACAAATCAGTTAAAACCCTACATCAAATATTTTGTGATATCAGAAAATGATGTAAAATCGGAATACAAGGTGTTTCCGTCCTCGGGACTAGTGATAGGATTTCAATATAGAGGACAACTCACAAATATTCAGAATGAAAAGGAAGACATACTAACAACAGCAGGCGTGACCGGAATATCTGATAGTTATAAAATATTTGGAAATTCTGCAGGAATCGGAACAGTCCTCGTCTATTTTACTGAAACAGGGTTTGCACAGTTTGCTTCACATCCTGCCAACGAATTATTTAATCTGAGTGTTTCACTTGAACAGGTCTTCGCTAAGAACATTGTTAAGGAGACTGAAGAAAAATTAGCTTCTGCAAATTCAGACAAACAACGCATACAAATAGTTGAAAGATTTTTATTGTCCCAACTTAAAGACATACAAAAAGACAAATTAATTGTTGAAGCTGTAAAAATAATTTACGAAACTAAAGGAACAATCAGGATCAGAGAACTCAATGAACGACTTTATATCAGTCAAAGTCCTTTTAAAAAGAGATTCAGAAAACTGGTGGGTACTACGCCTAAAAAATTTGCGTCCATTGTTCGCTTTAACACCGTCCTTGATAGTCTGACCAACATAAAATCGCTCACTGATATTTGCTACGAAAACAATTTTTTTGATCAGGCTCACTTTATCAAAGACTTCAGGCAGTACACAGGCGACAGCCCTGAAAGATTTAAACGCTTTCTCTAGAAAAACGATTTTTTACAATTACATGATCTGACAGTTTCTGATTTTTGTATTCTAATTGGATGCAGAGTATAATGGAAATTGATACGGATATTTTCTTTAACCTTCCTGCCACTCACAAGTGGATTCATCGTTTAACAATAAAATCTAAGAAAATGTTTACAGTCGAACAAATCAAAGCAGCGCACAGTAAAGTAAAATCGGGAGTGGATTTTCCCAAATATATCCGGGAAATTAAAACACTGGGAGTTACTGCTTATGAAACCTGGGTTAAGGACAGTCACACGGAATACTTCGGGGCAAATAACTACGAAACTTTCTCATCGCCCATGTATGAAGACAAGGATATTGCCGACAACAGTGACAAGGCAAAGTTTAAACATTACCTGAAAATTCATCAGCAGGGTGAAACAGATTATTTTACTTTCTGTAAACATTGTGCTGAAACAGGCATTGAGAAGTGGTTTGTTTCACTTGAACTAATGACCTGTACTTATTATGATAAAGCAGGTCACGAAATTCTTATAGAAGAAATACCAGGTTAACTTCTAAAAAGAGCAATACATATCAAATTGAAGAAAAATATTATTTAGATCTGAATAGATTGTCGGCGAACTTTTCATCAAAGTTTTTTATCGGGTCTCCATTCATGTTTTGATATACGGCGCTCACAAATATTGTCTGCGCAGCACTCGACACAGCCATCACTAAAAACGCGCCCAGCGCCATCAGTATGATGCCTGCGATAGGATTTATCAGCAATCCAAGAAAAAATAATGGCAGGCAAATAATGATAAAGGCCAGCAGCCTCAGCAGTCCGAAACTGAATGTTGAACCCAGGCTCTCTCCCCATTTTTCCTTCATGAGTAGAGTTGATCGTTTAACTGCCTGCAGCGGATTTAGATTTTCATAAGCGATGATGGGCACCACGAAGAATGTTGCAATACTCCATACAATACCAATGATTCCCGTTATAATTTTTCCCAGCCATCCAAGATTTTCCTGTAATAGCTTAAGTCCAAATCCAATCGTCGCAGCAAACAACGACCAGGTGAAAATCGCGCCTAATCTGCTCATACTAAAACGTAGCCCCTTTTGTATGGAAGGAACTTCTCCATTGAAATAATCTCTTGTGCAGTCGACCAGCGCAGTATTGAAAAATACGACTACAAAATAGTTAACAACGTAAAAAAGAAAGCCGGCTATATAATTGAATGTTTTACTTTGTTCGCCGATATTTTCAATATCCCATCCCGCAGAAGCCAGCATGCCCACGACGAATGATCCTATGATGAGAACCATCGATAAACCTGAAAGTATTGGAAAAATGATTAGTTGTTTGTTCGCTTTCAGAACTTTTAAACTGTTCATCGAAAGTGTCCAGCCGTTGGAAAGTTTTTCAAATATGCTCATTGGAATTCGTTTAGAGGTTTAATAAATATACTCAATGGATTCGTAAAAACGAAATGGTGCAAATTGTTTATTTCATGAGGGTAGTATACAAACGGTTGTGGATCACGGCTCCCTGAATGGGCGATTTTTTATTTATATTAGTAGATTGAAAACTTTGCATCATTGGATTTTGACCGGTGGAAGAAGATTTGCCCCAATGGGAAACGCACGTTTGCTTTATTTTACTTTCATGCTGGCCTTTATTGCAGTGAAAGCCAATGCGCAATGCCAAAGTGAATATCATTGGGCCAAGTGGGACAATTTTATTGGAACCAGTGCGGTCGGCACAATTGTAATAGACAGGGACACAAGTCGTGTAACCATGAGTACGAATTACCCATTCGGTGAAACAAACCAGATTTACGGTTACCACGCTTTTGATAATTTTAAAGCTTCTATTCCGGATTCTGTAACCCCTGAAACCTGGTGGCCCAATGCCAAAAAGGGAGTTACCACAATGTGTTTCGACAAGACTGTAAAAAATCCAGTTTTGATGGTGGCCACTTTGGGAGATCCGGCTACAGTAGTGAAGTTGAGATTTTCAATTCCTTATCAATTGCTATATGTTGATAGCAACATTATAGGTCATACAGATACCACTTTAACCGGGCAGGAAGGTTATGCCGTGCTTTTATTTCCCGGCGATTTTAATTGTGTTACGATATACGCGGATACCACCGAATACTGGACGAATCTCTCCTGGGGTTTGAACCCCTTGCTATTTCAGGTAAATATTACAGGCAATCCAAATAACTGTGACAGTGTTACTTTAACTGCGAGCGGTGGTGATACATATGTTTGGTCAGGCGGTTCTAACCGTGAATCGGCTACGAATACTTTTTACGATAGTGGCACTTATTCAGTCACTGCGACCAATACGGAAGGATGTTCTGTCACTGCTACACAAACGGTAAACGTAAACCGTCCTTCATCTTTTATCAATGCTTCCATTTGTCAGGGGCAGTCTTATTTGGGACATACAACAACAGGAATATTTGTTGATACACTTACTTCCGTAAGTGGTTGCGATAGTTTCAGAACTATAAACCTGTCTGTTTTAACCAGCCCGCAACCTGATCTGAGTAAATATCAAAAACTCTGCACGGGCGATACACTAATCATTTTTCCAGGCAAGTTCGATTCTTATGTCTGGCAGGATGGTTCTACACAGGATTCTTTTGCAGTGAACGGTCCGGGTAGATATTCGGTTACGGCCTCCAATATTTGTGGCACAAAAAAAACAGAAACAAGTA
>DATHPV010000004.1:0-2733 GCA_035483495.1 Puia sp. | reverse complement strand
TTCATTTATAGTAAATGGTATAATTATATTTTTTGTAGTGTTTTTAATGGTTAGTTTTCCGGATACCTCGTATTCATTTTTTTTACCCGTGCTGCGAATATTATCCGATATGAAAGTTATCAGGGGATGGTTCTTAACATCGAAATAATCTTCCTCCCGCAAATGTTCATCGCGTTGATTATTATCCGTATTGATGGATCCGGATTTTATGGTAACGTGAAAAAACGATTTCGACAGGCTGTCCGCGTTAAAACGGATATCTCCCTGCGGAGGGTCGAGTTTTCCCGTTACTTTAAATCCAAAGTTGTGAATAGTGAAATTCACAGCAGACCCGTTTGCAACGGGGTGAACCTGACTGAAAGCAGTATACGTTATCATTAATAAATTAATGAGCAATCCTGTTTTAAGCCAATTGCTGCTTTTGAGAAATTTTGTAATCATGGTTTCCGCTTCATTTTCAACTGGCTCTCTAATTCATTTCTGTTGATATACATAAGTATTGCGCAACAAACGAAAGTTATAACGGCATAAATAAAAAGCAAAGGATCTCCATTAAAATAAATTCCGATTTTTGTTAAGTGGAAATATAAAGCACCCGTCATCAAAAATAGTCCGATAATTGCACCATAACCTGTGTATCGCGGAATCAAAATAAGTATGGATGCAATTAATTCCAAAATTCCTGTCCCGATACGACCGTATGGTTCCATGCCTAATTTTGTGAAGAGCTGAACAGATTCCGGCTGCGCGGTGAACTTGAAATACAACGTTTGTAATATGATGATTGCAGCTACCAGGCGAAGAATCCAAATACCAACATTGCGAATATTCATATGACCGAAATTTATTGTTTTAAGGTTTTTTGCCAGTTTGCGTCTGCAAGTGTATGAAGATTGGCTTCATTCAGATTCCAGGATTTCAATGTGTTATTAAAAAATCTGTTATAAAATAGAAATAATTTCCCATCGATAATTTTAAAAGTCTCCGGATCTACTTCCACTTTTGAACCCTCCTTACCCATAGCATAAGCACACCACCCTCCATATTGTGGCTCATATTTCTCAGGATTTGAACGAAATGTTTCGAGGTTGGCCGAAGAGATAAATTGATAGTTTATTCCTTTATAAATACTCGAAAATTCTTTCCTTCCTTTTATCGCCTTATTCTGTACAAAATAAGCAACCGGATCATATCCTTTGATCCCAACCCCATTCTCCAGGTTGAATTGTTTGAGCCGAAATTCATTTGTTTGCGAAAATCCATTTATTACAAAGATCAAAAGCGAAAACGTCAGAAGGACTTTCATTTACCAATTTTATCCAAATCTAAAGTCCATTCCGGCTGCCGTTTGTCAGTTAATTGACAGACAATCTTTTTTGCAGGTTTTTAACATTCAGAAAGCAGATTTGCTGTCGGTTAAATGAAAGTATGCCTTCTGCTTCAAGCTCATTAATCATGGTCGTAACAGTCTGTCGGCTGGAACCGATCAGGTTTGCAATGTCTTCATGTTTCAGGTAGTTGGGAATGCAAAAACCTTCAGGCATAGTCTGGCCTAGTTTGTTTTCAACGAGCTGCCAAAAAAAATGAGCCAGTCTGGTTTTAACGTCTTTATTCAAAAGATTGAGAAGGCGATTTTCTATGGTTCTGAGTTTGGCGCCAACCTGTTTACTATAGCTAAGAGCAAGTTCAGGTCGCTTTTTAAGCAACTTTTCAAAGTCCTCAATATAAAAAGCACAGAGACTGACGTCCTGTTTATATGCCTGTGCAAATTCGCCGTGCAGATTACTTCGTTCTAACGTGACCTGTCCGAATAATTCACCCTTTTGTATAATCTCAGTTATTTTTTCATTTCCTTCCGAATCAATGTGACCGATCCGGATATAACCTTCTTTTACAAAATAGATTTTATTGTGATTATACGCTTCGAAATAAATGTATTCTCCTTTCGGAACCTCCATTACATGGTGTTCAATTTTCAAATCTTCATAGTCTTTTTCGTCCAGGTGACACCAGAGATCGTAATTGCGGATTAAAAGCATTTTTTCATCAGAAGGCATAGAAGGAATTATTCTTTAAAATTAGCAAATCGGCTCTTATACCCGCACGCTAATTTGAGCTAGATTTACAGCATTAAAAACTACACATGGAAGTACCAGTAATGGCTGACTTATCCAGCCGGGGAGAATCGCCGGAGATTCTGTTTTGGGTAGGATGCTCAGGAAGTTTTGACCAGCGGGCCCAAAAGATTACAAGGGCATTTGCGAGCATCCTTACGCATCTGGGAATACGGTATGCGATATTAGGTAAAGAAGAAGCCTGCACCGGCGACCCTGCGAGGAGAGCCGGAAATGAATTTATGTTTCAAATGATGGCTTATCAAAACATTCAGGTATTAAATAATTATGGTATCCGAAAAATAGTAACTGCCTGTCCTCACTGTTTTAATATTCTAAAAAATGAATATCCCGAACTGGGGGGAAATTATGAAGTTATTCACCATACCGTATTTCTTCAGCAACTGCTTGATGAAGGGAGGATAAAGCTAAAAGAAGGGGGCTCGTTTAAAGGGAAAAAAATAGCATATCATGACAGTTGTTATCTGGGAAGAGGAAATGGAATTTATGAAGCGCCCAGGAAATTGCTGGAAGCGCTGGACGCCGAATTGGTGGAAATGAAGAGATGCAAAAGTAAAGGGCTTTGCTGTGGAGCTGGTGGTGCTCAGATGTTCAAGGA
>DATHPV010000003.1:0-5395 GCA_035483495.1 Puia sp. | reverse complement strand
TGAATAAGTAGCCACTGTACAATATTCAAATTGATAAACACCACCCAGTCCAATAACGATATTCTGTCCGCAATTGCTGATCAGACAATTAATAGCAGTTATACTTGATTGTGTGCTGAGAATACCATCAGAAAGAGAATTATTTATGGTACATTGATGTAAGGTGAGTTTGGGACTTCCATCAGTACTCGGACCTTCCGTAACAAGAGAATGATAACCATTTTGAAATACAGCATAGTTTAGCACATTGTCTTTACTTGTGGCCCTGAAATAGATACCAGGCCAGGACCCCGGATAGGTAGCATACGGTTGATCCAGACGATCGCCGGTAAAATAAACCCGCTCACTATCTGTTGGTCCGCCTGTTATATTCAGGGTGCCGTCAATATAGATAGGTGCATCAGCATGCATATATATATGAACGCCGGATTGAATGTTGAGGGTTGCGTTACTATCAATGGTGAGACCTCCGTAAAGCACATAGGGAAGATCGTTGGGCCATGAGGTATTTGTTTTTATAACAGCGTTTTTGAGGAAGTGGGCATTCTGACCCCATGCATTTAACTGGATGTACTGCTCCATGCCGTTGTAACTAATTTGAATACTGTCTTGCATTATAAATGGCTTGGGTTTCGTACCTGATGGAACCAGTACAGTTACGAAAATATAGAGGCTGTCATTAGCCGGTATATTCAAATTAGAGGCAGAAGGTCCTGGTGTTCCATCTATGTTTATTATGAAGGGCGATGTTGAGCCGCCCATCAGATTAATAGATGAAATATTGATACCCTGATTGTTGGCATTTATGATTTTAACCTGTTGGGTTACAGACCCTACGGTAGTAAACACGGTATCAAAACTCAGCGTATCGGCAGAAAAGAAAAGGAAGGAATTTCCATTCAGATTAGATTGCTTTTGACAGGAAAAGAGCACTATACCAAAAAAAACACTAAAAAGCAGGTTTCTAAGCATCGTTACAAAAATAACGATTATAAGACGTTGGCGGTTGACGTTTGGCCGTTTACCGGTTCAGTTAGACAGATCGGCAATGGGGGTACGGCCAACGGTCAACGATCAGCCGCCACGTCTAAGCCGACACCGTGTGAGCCAAACAGGCAATACTAACCCTCATACCCGGAACGCCCAGCAAAACGGAGGCACAGGCTTCAAGGCTGGCCCCGGTGGTCACGACGTCATCTACCAGCAAAATATGCTTGTTTGTAATCTGACCAACGTTTCTGATTTCGAAAGTCGCCTCCATATTCTTCCACCTTTCAATCCTGCTTTTATGCGTTTGAGTTTCTGTTTTTTTTACTCGAATAACTGAATTTGTAATAACAGGAATTTTGAGTTTTCTGGAAATACCTTCTGCTATTAATGAAGCCTGATTGTATCCTCTTTTTTTTTCCCTCGTTGCAAATAGGGGCAGTGGAATTATTATTTCACAATCATTAAATCGTTGTGACCTCTTTAAATATGTGCCCATCTGCAGACCAAAATAAATTCCGATTTCTTTTCTCCCTTTATATTTTAACAGGTGCAGACTTTGTTGAACTGCAGACCCTGTTGTGAAATATAAATGCGCAGCTGCGGCATAGATCTCTACGCGACCCCAGAATATTTTTTCGATCGGGTTAGGTGAAAAAAATTCAAAGCGGGTTAAAGGCATGGCTCCCTGGCAATAAACACAAAAGAGATTCTTTTCGCCCAGAAGGTCGGTGCCACATCCACAACAGGTATTTGGAAAAAAAAGATGTAAGAGCGATCTGATGATAGGCGATAGCGAATTCATGATGAAACATGCCCTGACAACAGAACCCTAAAACAAATATTTATATACTTCTTCAACTTTTCCCATCAGTTTTATTTCTATCTGATGAGAATGATTTTTTAATCCCTTCTGATTATATTTTGAAACAAGTATTTTACTAAATCCAAGTTTCTCTGCTTCAGCAATTCGCTGACCTATACGATTGACCGCGCGAATTTCGCCGTTCAAACCGACTTCTCCGGCAAAACAGATATCTGATGCAAGTGGTACATCTTCAAAAGAACTTAACAATGCGCATAATACTGCGAGATCTATTGATGGATCTTCTACTTTCAGACCGCCTGCAATATTCAGAAAAACGTCTTTCACTCCAAAGTGAAACCCTCCTCTTTTTTCCAGAACTGCCAACAAAAGTTGCAGACGACGGAGGTCGAAACCACTTACTGTTCTCTGCGGAGTTCCGTATACAGAAGCAGTTACCAACGCTTGCACCTCAATCAACAGAGGCCTTTGCCCTTCTATGCTTGCGGCGATTGCACTGCCACTTAATTGTTCTTCTTTTTGAGTAATTAGAATTTCACTGGGGTTGCTTACTTCCTGCATTCCTTCATCTGTCATTTCATAAATGCCTAGTTCAGCAGTACTACCAAAACGATTTTTTAAAGTTCGAAGTATACGATAAGTATGGTGTCTGTCACCTTCAAATTGCAACACTGTATCAACCATGTGTTCTAATATTTTTGGACCAGCAATATTCCCGTCTTTGGTGATATGTCCGATCAAAAAAACTGGTGTGCCTGTTTCTTTTGCGAAACGTTGAAATTCTGCAGCACATTCCCTGATTTGTGAAACAGTGCCGGGCGTGGAATCAATATATGAAGATTGTAGTGTTTGAATGGAATCGACAATAACTACCTGTGGTTTTAATTTTTTTATCTCCTGAAAGATCGCTTGTGTGGAAGTTTCGGTTAACAAATAAAAATTTTCGGGATTAATCATCAGACGATTGTTCCTGATTTTTAACCGGTCTGCCCGCATTCGTATTTGTTGTTCGCTTTCTTCCCCACTGATGTAAAGAGTAACAGTATTCTTCAACATCAATCCGATTTGAAGAAATAAAGTACTTTTCCCAATTCCTGGTTCTCCTGCCACGAGAATTAAACTTCCGGAAACTATTCCGCCACCGAGCACACGATTTAATTCTGAATCTGGTGTTACTATTCTTTTTTCTTCACCGCTTATGACTTCATGAATAGAAATCGTTTTGATTTCCTTTTTATCGGTAATATTTTTCCATCCCGATTCTCCTAATCTGTCATCTTTAGTTATAATTTCTTCAGTAAATGTATTCCACTGTTCACATGATGGACATTTGCCCAGCCATTTTGCGCTTTCATAGCCACAATTATTGCAAAAGAAAGCGGTTTTAATTTTACTCATGATTGAAGGTAAAGGAGGAGATTGCAGAAAAGTAAAAAGGCCGACCACGAGAGCCGACCTTTTACTTACTAACCCATTAAATTCTTCCACTAAATTACAAAATCAGGTCACATAACAAAATAAATTTTTCCTGCTGTTAATAACTTTAAAAATAAAAATCAAATTTGCAAAGCGCAAACAATCCCCTCATAATTGATTGTATATCATTATGTTACTGTCAATATTTTTATATTACAATTCTGTTAAAGTCCTGAAAATGAGCCCTGGAAAAGTTTATAAAACTTCTATTTTGACATACATGAAAACACTTACCCGAGAGAGCAGATATTAAATTAAAAACTTATGTGTTTTATGGGAATAAAGGCAAAAAATGAGGTTATAATTTGATCTCCTCTTCCTGTTTATCGAAGAAATGGAATTCCGTCATGTGGTAATTATTGTTAGCCTTAACCCGAATGGCTTGTTTGTATTTTCTACGCCATTTCCATTTTTTACTGGAAAACCAGCCGCCCTTGGTCAAATAAGCAAACATTATGGGGTGAACCATAAGGATCAGGTCTTTATGTTGATGGTTCAACAGGTAGCTGAGATTTTTCTCGATTTCATCTTCCAGTATCAGTGCAGAAGAAATTTTGCCTGTACCGTTGCATGTTGGGCAGATTTCCTGAGTGTTAATGGTAATTTCAGGCTTCATCCGTTGACGGGTGATTTGCATGAGGCCAAACTTGGAAATTGGTAAAACCGCATGTTTTGCCCTGTCGGTTCGCATAAAACCTTCCATAGCTTCTACCAGCTTCCGTTTGTTATCGGGAAGTTTCATGTCGATAAAATCTGCCACGATAATACCACCCAGATCGCGAAGTCTTAGCTGTCGGGCAATCTCCTCTGCAGCTTCCAGATTTGTTTCCAGTGCATTTTGTTCTTGATTATTGCTTACACTTTTGTAACCGCTGTTTACGTCAATCACATGAAGTGCTTCCGTATGTTCAACGATCAAATAAGCGCCACTTGGAAGATTTACAGTTTTTCCGAAAGCTGCTTTTACCTGTTTAGTTATTCCGAAATGATCAAAAATGGGAGATCCGTTGCTATAAAATGAAATAATATCTACTTTATCAGAAGCGATTCTTTGTATATATGTCTTTGTGTCGTTGTAAAGGTTTCGATCATTCACGACGATTTTATTAAAATCTTCGTTTAGCAAATCCCTTAACATACTCGTGGTCTTAGTCTGCTCGCTAAGAATCTTTGCTGGTGCCACTGCACCGATCAGATTGTGCTGAATTAGTTTCCAGGTAGCCACCAGATCTGTAAGATCCTCATGCAGCTCTGCTGTATTTTTTCCTTCGGCAGCTGTGCGGACAATCACACCAAAGTTTTTTGGTTTGATTGCTTCAACAATTTTTTGAAGTCTTTTTCTTTCGTCAGAAGAATGAATTTTCCGTGATACTGCTACTATGTCATTGAAAGGAGTAATAACGACGAAACGACCAGGCAGTGAAATCTCGCAGCTCAATCTGGGGCCCTTTGCTGCAATTGGTTCCTTTAAAATTTGTACAAGAATATTTGGCTTACCGCTGAGCACTTCATTAATCTTGCCCGTTTTTACTATTTCGGGTTCAACCACAAAAGATCCAAAATCAAATTCGTTGTCTTTGGTCGCGCTCATTCCCTGCTGAGTGAATTTCAGAAGAGATTTTGCATACGGACTTAAATCAGTGTAGTGAAGAAATGCGTCTTTTTCGAATCCGACGTCCACAAATGCAGCGTTCAGGCCAGGTATTAATTTTTTAACCTTACCTAAATACAAATCACCCACGGCAAAACTGGCATCAGTTTTTTCATGGTGTAACTCCACCAGCTTTTTATCCTCCAGCAGGGCTATTTCTACTCCCTGAGGGGCTGCATTAATGATCAGTTCCTTGTTCAATGTCAATGTAACATTTACTGCCTGTCCGGTACTACACAAGAAGGAATCGAAATGCTGAAGAGGATCTAGTTAACAACCTTACCTATGCTAATAGGCAGGTAAGGGTTATTCTATAAATTTTTTTCAGCAGAACAGGGCCGGAAGGTTTCCAGCCGGAGTGCGTTTACTTATTCTTTTTCTTATGACGATTTTTACGCAATCTTTTCTTTCTTTTATGGGTTGCAATTTTATGTCGCTTCCTTTTTTTACCACAA
>DATHPV010000002.1:0-8855 GCA_035483495.1 Puia sp. | reverse complement strand
CTCAACCAGCCTATTACGACAAACTGAATACCGCCCTGAAATCCATTCCCATCAGTGAATGGAAAATTTATCTGAAGGCCAATACGATCAGTAATTATGCAGATATATTAAGCCGGCCTTTTGTGGATGCTTCATTTGAGTTTAGTAAAGCCATCACAGGACAGGCACTGCAAAAAACACAAGGTGAAAAAATGGCGGCTGCGGTAGACCAGCAACTCGGTGGGGCACTAGGACAATTATACGTTAAAAAATATTTTACTGAAGATGCAAAAAAACGTGTGCTTGACCTCGTAAATAATTTGCAGAAAGCGTTGGCCGCAAGAATAGATAAGCTGGACTGGATGAGCGACAGCACAAAACTAAAAGCCAAAGAAAAATTGTTTGCCATCACAAAGAAGATAGGCTATCCTGACAAATGGAGAGACTATAGCAATGTAGTAATTGTAAAAAATAAATATTTTGAAAATGTAGTATCCGCTTCATCCAACAATTATTTCTTTCAACTGGCTAAACTCAACAAACCGGTGGACAGAACCGAGTGGTTCACGTCGCCTTCAACAGTAACCGCCTATAACAACCCAAGTGCAAATGAAATTGTTTTTCCTGCAGCTATATTGCAGCCTCCTTATTTTGACAATAATGCCGATGACGCTACCAATTACGGAGGTATCGGTATGGTAATCGGGCATGAAATTACACATACATTCGACGACCAGGGCGCGCAATACGATAAGGATGGCAACGTGAAAAGCTGGTGGACAAAAGATGACTATTCAAAGTTCAAAGCAAAAACGCAAAAAGTTATTGACCTCTACGATAGTTTTGTGGTGCTTGATACCGTGCACGTAAAGGGTGCCATGACTGTGGGTGAAAATGCAGCAGACGTAGGAGGCGTTGCTATTGCCTATGATGCATTCAAGCTAACCAAAGAAGGACAGGACAGCACTATGATTGGCGGATATACACCAGATCAACGATTTTTTATTTCAGTCGCGCATATCTGGCGAGTGAAGATGAAAAATGAATTCCTGCGTTTATGGATCAATAACAATCCGCACTCTCCTCCTCTGTGGCGCGTAAACGGTCCGCTGATGAACAATCCACATTTTTATGAGTCATTTCATGTGAAGCAGGGCGATTCTATGTATTTGCCTGAAGAGAAAAGGATTCATATCTGGTAAACAACGCGGATTATTTATTTGGGTATTCTGCGTAATCTTCGGGTGTTCAGTTCAACACCATGTTCTTCCAAATTCGAATTCAATAATCTTGTTGATGGGATATATGTTGTACGACCGAATAATAAAAAAGATGTTTTTGTTCAAAGCTTGTAACTAGCAAATGAGAAATAAATTCTGAGTGGTTTGAAAAAAACCTCCTGAATAGCGATGCTTTTTTTAAAATAAAGTTAGTGTGTAAAAAATACGTGACTGAAATTTCTTGGAAATCAATAGAACCTTCCATGTATCAGATACACAAATGATTTTTTTTATTGAATTTTTAACCCGAAAGAATATTTAGTATCATAATTCCCAATACATTTGTAAAGCTACTATTTCATTTAAGGTCATCGGACATTTATAACCTGTACAATCTTAGGCATGCGTCCTGATTTTCCATTCAAAATTTTTTCCGACGAACGTAGCAATTACGTTTTCCTCCTTGCTTCACTTGCGGCGAATTCGCTGACTGTCTGATTTTCCAGACATTTATTTTTTCATTTAAATCAGACTATAATGAGTCAGACTAAACATATTGTCGGCCTGCAGGAAGTAGGCATCAATGATATTGACTGGGTTGGGGGTAAAAATGCTTCACTCGGCGAAATGTTACAACATCTTTCACCACTTGGAATTAATATTCCCAATGGATTTGTGATTACTGTCAATGCTTACAGGAACTTCATTTTATATAATGATCTTGATCATTTCATCAATGAAAAATTGATTGAAATAGATTTTGATAACATTGAATCACTGAGAAGGGCTGGTCTTCAAATTAGAAGTACCATCAGAAATGCCCGATTTCCGCATGACCTGTCGGTTGAAATTATTGAATCCTATCACCGGTTGTCCGCGCAGTATGATCAGACAGATACGGATGTAGCCGTTCGTTCTTCGGCAACTGCTGAAGATTTGCCGGATGCCAGTTTTGCGGGCCAACAGGAAACTTATTTGAATGTTCGTGGACCAGCCGCTCTAATCGATGCTGTGCGCAATTGTTTTGCATCTCTTTTTACAGACAGGGCGATCAGTTATAGAAACAGTCTGCGATTTGATCCGCTGGCACTCGGTTTATCTGTATGTGTTCAGAAAATGGTGCGTTCGGATCTCGGAGTTTCGGGCGTAGCTTTTTCTCTCGACACCGAATCCGGGTTTAGAGATGTCGTGGTTATTAACGGTTCTTATGGTTTGGGTGAACTCATTGTTCAGGGTTCTATTTCTCCTGATGAGTTTATTGTTTTTAAGCCCAATTTAAATGATCAATATGTTCCGATTATTGAAAAAAAACTCGGCAACAAAGATCGGCTTATGGTTTACGGGGATGATCCGGACGAACGCGTGAAAATTATTCACACGGAAAAATACGCACAGAATAAATTCTGCCTGGAAGATAAAATGATTCTGAAACTCGCTGAATGGGTGACCCGGATCGAAAAATATTATAGCACTGTCAAAAATAGATGGTGCCCGGTTGACGTCGAGTGGGCCGTTGATGGACTGAATGGCAGTCTCTTTATCGTACAAGCAAGGCCGGAGACGATTCATTCAAGAAAAAATCTGGATACAATCACAGGATATAGCATGGCACTCCATGAAGAAGTACCGATTCTAAAAGGGATCGCAGTGGGGGACAAGATCGCGTCCGGCCACGTGCATATCATGTATTCTCTGGATAAACGCCTGATGGTAGGAAATGAATTTAAGGAGGGTGACGTACTTGTGACGGATATGACAGATCCGGATTGGGAACCGGTCATGAAAAAAGCCGCCGCCATCATCACCAATAAAGGAGGAAGGACCTGTCATGCGGCTATTGTTGCCCGTGAGATGGGTGTTCCGGCCATCGTCGGTTGCGGAACAGCGACTGAAAAATTAAATCCGGGCCAGCTCATAACGGCGAGCTGCGGGGAAGGAGACGTGGGTTTGATTTATAATGGTAAACTTAAATATTCTTTAACGCAGACAGATTTAAAGACTCTTCCCCACATAAAGACAAAATTAATGCTGAATGTAGGTTCTCCAGGCATGGCTTTTAACTATGCCCGTTTGCCGCATAAGGGTGTGGGTCTGGCCAGAGAAGAGTTTATTATTAATAATTATATCGGTATCCATCCTCTCGCACTATTGACTCATCAAAGTTTGAATGATGAAAATCTGTCTGATGAAATCACCGCAAAGATCAGAGGCTTTGAAAACGAAGAACAATTCTTCGTTCAGAAACTGAGTTTTGGTATTGCTAAAATAGCTTCGGCCTTTTATCCCGAGACCGTAATCGTTCGTTTTTCGGATTTCAAAAGTAACGAGTATAAAAATCTATTGGGTGGCAAATACTTTGAACCAGATGAGGAGAATCCGATGATCGGATGGCGCGGAGCTTCCAGGTACTATTCATCCAACTACAAAGCCGCATTCGGACTGGAATGTAAAGCTATCCGGAAAGTCCGCGAAGAAATGGGGTTAATAAATGTAGCTGTGATGGTGCCTTTTTGCCGGACAATAAATGAATTGATCGAAGTGCAAAAAGTCATGGATGAATTTGGATTGGTCAGAGGCAAAACAGATTTGAAACTGTATTTAATGGCTGAAGTTCCATCGAATATCTTGCTGGCAAAAGAATTTGCCAAACACATTGATGGTTTTTCCATAGGCTCCAACGATCTGACACAACTCACACTGGGACTGGATCGTGACTCCTCTTTAGTTGCACATCTTTATGACGAGCGCAATGAGGCGGTAAAGATTTTGTTGCGTATGCTGATCCAAACGGGGAAGGACTACAATGTGAAAGTGGGGATTTGTGGACAGGGACCTTCTGACTTTCCGGACTTCGCGCAATTTTTAGTCGAAGAGGGGATCGATTCGATTTCCGTTACACCAGATTCGATCATCAAAACGATCAAAGCGATTCACAAAGCGGAAACCCAAATCACAGAATGGGTATGATGGTTAACCGAAATATTCTAACTCTCGAAGAATTCCGCAAACAAGAGCTCAGGTCACTTCCAAATGCGACAGGAGAACTGAGTAACCTCCTGCGCGATATTGCCCTCGCTGCCAAGCGTGTGAATGTGGAAGTGAATAAGGCAGGACTTGTTGATATTCTTGGTCCAACCGGTTCAACGAACGTCCAAAACGAATCTGTACAAAAACTCGATGAATTCGCAAACAGACAATTTATAAGTGTCCTGCGAAGAGGCGTAAGTTGTGCCGGCCTTACTTCGGAAGAACAAAAAGACTTTGTAGCCTTTGACGAGGAACTAAGCAACCAGAGTAAATACATAGTGGTCATTGATCCGCTCGATGGCAGCACTAATATAGATGTCAACATTTCCATCGGCACGATATTCGGCATTTACAAACGCATAAGTCCAAAAGGAAATGCGTGTGTTATGGAGGATTTTCTTCAGAAAGGCGAAAAGCTAATAGCTGCTGGTTATATTATTTACGGATCGTCCACGATGCTGGTCTATGCAACTCGACGCGGTGTAAACGGATTCACCCTCGATCCTTCGATAGGAGAATTTACGATGAGTCATCCTAATATTCGCTGCCCGGAGAACGGAATAGTCTATTCAGTTAACCAGGGTAACTATTTTTTGTTTCCGGAAAAAGTGAAAAAATATATTGAAAATTGCCAGCGGAAATCTGCTTTTGAGGACGGACCTTATTCTCTAAGATATACCGGTAGTATGGTCGCAGACCTGCACCGGAATATACTCAAAGGTGGAATCTTTCTTTATCCGGGTACACCAAAAAATCGGGAAGGCAAACTCAGGCTTGTTTATGAATGCAACCCCTTCGCATTTATTCTTGAAGTGGCGGGCGGTGTGGCCGTCAGCGATAAAGAAAATATTCTTCAGATAAAACCGGACTTTCTTCACCAGCGCATTCCGTTTTTCGCAGGAAGCCCAAATATGATCAATGAATTCAGAACATTAGATAATTGATTGTTGAATATGCCAAAGACAGCGTACAACCCAATAAAGTGGTTTACACAATCATGGAAAAAATAGCCGAATCTGTTTTCTTAAAAACATAGGGTTCTTTGTCTCATTTACGGTCGGTGTTGTATTAAAAACGTACAGCTGAACCACGGATACTTTCTTAACTGCTTCAAAATCAATTTTACAAGAATTTGGCATCCTTTTCCGATCAATAACGTCAAGGATCCGATACTCATCAATTAATTTTTAATCTAATTAATCACTTATAAACAAATTAGAAATGATAAACCCAAAAATATCTTCCGGCAAAAAACGAACCGTTTTTTTTGCCGTGCTTGCCCTGATGGTAATGGCATGTTTTACTGCATACGCATCACAACCGTTGGCTGGATTTGAAGGATATTATCAATTAGATAATGATAAAGATTTCTACCTGCAGATCATGGTGAAAAACAATAAGCTTGTATTGAAGCAACTTTGGGATGAGCGTGAAATCCCTTTTGAGCAAAAATCAGATTTAAAATTTTACAACGATCAGGAATCATTCCCGCTTACATTTTCCAAAAATGCAAACGGTGAAATTACACAGCTGCTCGCCTTTGAACGGGATACCTGGATTAAGTTAAAAGGCAAACCTGCAGAGAAAAAAGAGATAAATCTTACTGCTGAGAAAATGCAGGCATTTGCCGGTAAATATAAACTGTCGCATGACGGCGATGACGCATTCATTCAGTTTACTGTAAACGGCAATTCACTCGAAGCGAAAGAACTCTGGAGCGGAAAAACTTATATCATTGTGCCGCAAACCGAATTGGTCTTCTTCGGGCGAAAGGCCTATTATCCTGTTCAATTCAGCAAAGACAACGACGGGAATGTCACCCAGGCACTTATATTCAATAAAGATGTATGGGTTAAAGTGAAAGAATGACCTGCAAAGTTCATGACCGAACTGGCTCCCGCTTCGCGGGATCCGGAATTTTCATTTACTCGCTTTTGTGAACAAGTTCGCCCCGCATCCAAATAAAAAGCCCCACTTGTCTTCGACAAGCAGGGCCTTGTGCCCGGGACTGGATTCGAACCAGCACATGGTTTCCCACGCTGCGACCTGAACACAGTGCGTCTACCAATTTCGCCACCCGGGCAGAACAACTGTTTTTCTAATTTATCAGGGGTGCAAATATAACTGAGAAAGGTCATATTTTTCGAACCTGCATAAACTGTTATGAGTAATGCAGAATACGTTATAACCATGTGTTAACGATATTGCAAGTAACCCATAATTTCATTAGAAATGAACGGTTTACACAAATTATAGCCGTGAACCGGCTCAATTTTTAGAATCTGGCTTCAGGTCTTTAACGTCCGGTGTTAGAAGCTGCCCTTATATTTAGCCTTACGCTTTGGGCTTTAAGCTTTAGGCTTTTAGCCTGTTTTTTCGTATTTTTGCAGCCCCGAATTAAAACCTTCGGGATATTATATTATCATGGAAGAAAACCAAATTGTTAACTCAAACGCTGAAGGACAGGAGCCAACTGCAGATACTGCAGTAGCTACAGCGACAACAACTGCACCTGCCGAAAACGGAAATGGCAAAAAATGGCCTGCTCCGACACCGCACGACGATTTCGACTGGACGATTGACAAGAGAAACGTTGCAGCGTACAAAAAAGAAGAGAAAGAGAAGTACGACAAAGTGTATGAAAATACTTTTGTTCAGATCACCGATGGGGAACTTATTAAAGGTCTCGTAGTAGGTGTTACAAAAACTGATGTTGTTGTAAACATCGGATTTAAAAGTGATGGTCTCGTTTCATTAAATGAATTCAGGGATCTGCAGAATTTGAAAAGCGGAGATGAAGTGGAAGTGATGGTGATGGAGAAAGAAGACAGGGAAGGTCATCTTCACCTCAGCCGCAAACAGGCGCGTATTACACGTGCATGGGAACGCATCGTTGAAATTCACAAGACAGGCGAAGTGGTTACCGGAACAGTTACCAGCAAAACCAAGGGTGGATTGATCGTTGACGTTTTTGGAATGGAAACATTCTTACCAGGATCACAGATCGACGTGAAACCTGTTACCGATTACGATCAGTTTGTTGGCAAGACGATGGAATTCAAAGTGGTTAAAGTAAACGACACCATCAAGAATGCCGTTGTTTCTCACAAAGCACTTATCGAAAGTGATATCGAAGCACAGCGTGCTGAGATCATGAGCAAACTCGAAAAAGGCCAGGTACTCGAAGGAACCATTAAGAACATCACTGATTTCGGTGCGTTCATGGATCTTGGAGGACTGGATGGTTTGTTATACATAACAGATATCAGCTGGGGACGTATCAGTCATCCGAGCGAAGTACTTAAGCTGGATCAGAAACTCCAGGTTGTGGTGCTCGATTTCGACGATGGCAAGAAGCGCATCAGTCTTGGTTTGAAACAGCTCACTCCTCATCCGTGGGATGTGTTGCCTGAAACTATTAAAGAAGGCGAAATCGTGAAAGGTAAGGTAGTGAACATTGAAGACTACGGCGCATTTCTCGAAATCATGCCAGGTGTTGAAGGTCTTGTTCACGTGAGTGAAATCACCTGGGCAAACACACCGATCAACGCAAAAGAATTCTTCAAACTGGGTGATGAACACCAGGCTAGAATTGTTACGCTCGATAAAAACGCGCGTAAGATGAGCCTGTCCATCAAACAAATGAGCGAAGATCCATGGAGCACGATCGAAACACGTTTCCCACAAGGAAGCAAACACAATGGTCTGGTGAAGAACATCACTCCTTACGGAGTATTTGTTGAACTTTCACCTGGCATTGGAGGTATGATTCATATAAGTGATCTGAGCTGGTTGAAACGTTTCAATCATCCTTCAGAATATACAAAAGTTGGTCAGCATATTGAAGTTTTGATTCTTAGTATTGACAAAGAAAACCGCAAACTTCAGCTGGGTCACAAACAACTGGAAGAAGATCCATGGAATGCACTGGAAAATACATTTGCTATCGGAACGATTCATGAAGGAACCGTTACGCGCAAAGATGATAAAGGTGCACTGGTGCAACTTCCTTATGGTCTCGAAGGATTTGCTCCGAGCCGTCATCTTGCAAAAGAAGATGGTAAGCAGATTATGGCTGATGAAACTGCTCAATTCATGGTGATCGAATTTGATCGTAATGAAAAGCGCATCGTTTTATCTCATACCCGTATCTGGGAACAGGCAAAGGCCGAAGAGAAAGATGTTGCTCGTAAGGAAGCTAAAGTTGATGCTGATAAAACACGCAAGGCAGTAAAGACAATCCAGAACAAGGTTGAAAAACCAACACTGGGTGATCTTGGAGCCCTTGCTGAAATCAAGGAAAAACTGCAGCAGGAAGAAAAAGGCGGCGATGAAACGCCTAAAGCGTAACGCTTAAGGCTTAACGCGGTTAAAATATAAAACCCTCTGTGAATCCACGGAGGGTTTTTATTTTAGATTCCGTCAACCGTCAGCGGTCAACCGTTATTGCTTTCTTCGTGAAAATCCTGTTCCATATTCACAGCCCAGATATTACTTCTGTCTTTTTGATTGTTAATAATATTTTCCACGGCGATCATAGCGGTCATCATACTGTGATCGGCATTATTGTACCGATGCATTCCATTACGGCCAGTTAAATATAGATTTTCTATACGATCAAGAAATTCC
>DATHPV010000001.1:0-7672 GCA_035483495.1 Puia sp. | reverse complement strand
CTCTTCCGGTTTAATGTCCAATTCAACCACTTTGTTCTTATCGTAATAATATTTCGTAAGCGCTATAGATTTTTCGGAATTCGATGAGCGCAGGCAATGCTTTTTAAACTCGCGAAACGAACCATAGCCCGTTTTTTCTTTTAATTCTTTTATCGTGATCACGCTTATGTACTTTAAAATAATGAATGGGTTACAAATTGACCGATGTTACAAATTGTGCAAGGGCTGCTGCATTTTTCAGCTTCAGTTTTTTTAATATATGATGCCGGTGCACTTCTATCGTCCTGTAGGACAGGTTTAGTTTTTCTCCCATTTCCCTCGAGGAGTATCCATTGCAGACCATCCTGACAATTTCCATTTCCCGGGAAGATAGCATCCCCAAATCCGGTCCTTTCTCATCATCACTGAGCTCATCAATGGCAAGAGCATCACGAACATCTGCGCAGAGATAATTGCTCCCGGAATGAACTTTTTGAATAGCATCCACCATTTCCTGGCGGGACGAATTTTTGGAAACATACCCTTTTGCCCCGGCCCGCAGCATTTGCCGCACGCAGGAAGCCTGACTGTGCATCGAAAGACCGATCACTTTAACGGCCGGGCAGGATTTGCTGATTCTTTGCGTCAGTTCAATACCGGAAACAGGCACCATGGAGATGTCGGTGAGCATGATGTCCGGCTTCAGTGTAGTGGCAAGTGACAGCGCTTCTTCCCCGCTGCCAGTCGAGGCAACTACGATGAACCCGGGTTCTTCACCAAGCATCTGGGTCCAGATCTCCCGGACAAGCTGGTGGTCTTCTACGATCAGGATCTGTATAGGTCGCATGACATTGATTTAAGAAATGGTTAGTTTCTTTCTCATGTGTTGCTGTGCATGGTCGCTCTGGCGAAGGTGTAATGGAATGATACCGGCCGGAATGAATAAAAAATTTCCTATCCCAAATATATAATAAATAATGAACAGAAAATCAGTCCGGATATTTTCGGTTGTATCGTGCCGTTAGTTCCAGCCTGGTTTCCTTTAACAAATTATTAATTTATTTCAGTAACGCGGAGCGACAGTCGAAAAAATGATTAATGCTTACCTTTACTTCATGAAACTTGAAAGACAGATCCAATTCACTCGGATGATAAGAGCAAATGGCCAGCTAAAAGAATTTAATTTTCTTAAAATAAAAAATGCGACGGTTCCGACCTATCATGTGGATGTAAGCGATGAGCGCGGTAATCGGCATTATTTTTCACTCATCCGGGAAGAGAGTGGGTGGATAATTGCCAAATCAACGCTGCCAGCCTGGGTCACCGAAGTACAAAACGACATCGCGTCTGCCGTCAGCCAATACGAAGCGGTATAACGGAGAGGTATTCTATGCTGCCTTAGTAAACCCGGTGAAAAATTTGAGAACAGAATGAAAAAAATTTGAAAATTTAATGGTGTGGAAATGTGATAATGAATATATCTAACAGATCATAAACATAGCGCTCAAAAACAAGAAAAAGCAATAAAATCATTGATTAATGAGTTCGCTTATTTTCCCCCTCTCGCTCTGGACCCGGCTGAAATTAAAAACGCTAAATCAGATCAATGTATTTATCCCCTATAAGGCTCATCTGTCTGAAATAAGATGCAGGATCAGTGCCGGTAATCTTGCGAAAATCTTTGTATAAATGAGAAGTGTCGGCGTACATCAGATTATCAGCAATTTGGCGGTAGGATACTGTTCCTGATTTATATGATTTACAAAATGTTTTCACTCGAATTATTGATGCATATCTTTTTGGTGGTAGTCCGACATATTCAATGAATTTTCTTCTGAAGTTCCTTTCGCTCATAAAATGATCTTTGCTTAATTTTTTTATTTCTGCATGTCCATTCAACAAATGGATGTGATTTATAACTAGTTCAATTCTACGAATATTGTAGCTATCCTTTGATTTTTGCAATTGCGCAAATAGAAATCTTTCCAATAAGAAATGTTTTTCTTTCTCACCTGACAGTTCACGCATTTGTTCAATCAGATTATAAATGGCATTGCCAAAGATCAATGTTGCATTCTGAGTGCAAGCACCGTGTGCTGTCAATTTATCATTGACAAACAGATGACCAAATCCTGGGTTAAAAACAGCTCCGATCAAGTGCACTTTGCCTTTATAGTATAGAAATTTCTTGTCGTGATAAAGACCTGTCAAAGAGATGTCGGGCATGCTTGTATATTCTGTCCCATTGTCTGAAATATATACTTCATCTCCAAGATTAAAAATGATATCTAACGTTCCATCCGGTAACCGGCGTTGCATCTTATTGCCATGTTCTTCGGGTTTTGCCAGGACTGAATAAAAGAATTTTATTTCTTTAAACAACGATCCTGGATATGTTTTAATGAGCTCCAAAATGTCCGCTTTTTACAAGATGGTTAATAAAAAAATAAGCTAATCTTACAAATGATAAAGATAAACGAATGTATTCGTAAATTAAGATCAATAAATTTTAACAACATGCAAATGATTAAACCGGTGCTTGGATTTATGATGATCTTTTTAGTAATGGAAGTTCAGGCACAGAATGACAACCCATCCAGCACCCAAAAAGTTACAACACTCAAAATCACACCTGAGATAACGCATCAACTTATCGATAGCATTCGCAAGGTCCTTGTCGAAAAGTATATTTTCCGAGATACAGCGATCAAAATGGTAGATTATCTTGAAAAACAATATAAACGAGGGATTTATGACAGCATCACTGATCCCACTGAACTGGAAAGAAAATTGTACAAGGATCTTAGATTGGTTCACCGCGATGTGCATTTCAGATTGATTTATGCTCCCGGAATGGCAAAAAACTTGTCGGCACAATTTGATTCACTCTCGCAAAAGAAGGCTGATTCCACAAACGTGGTGAATATGCAGAATGATAACTATTTTTTTCATAAGGTGGAAATCCTATCAGGCAATATTGGTTATATCAAATTCAATGGCTTTACGGACTTAATTGAACAAGCCAAGCCTACTCTTAATGCTGCATTTCGCTTTGTGATGAATACCAAAGCGCTCATTATCGATCTGCGCGAAAACAGAGGGGGCAGTCCGGACATGGTAAGCCAAATAGAAAGTTATTTTTTTCCTGGAAGAAAGCATATGAATGATATCGTAACCCGCTCACCGGATTCAACGATAGTTTTTTGGACAGACCCGAAAAATGCGGATGGAATTATGCTGAGCATGCCCGTGTATATGCTCACCAGTAAGTCAACTGTTTCCGGTGCAGAAGATTTGGCTTATGCAATGCAAAGCGTACATCGCGCTGTGATTATTGGCGACACCACCGCGGGCGGAGCACATCCCACTGGCATGTACAATATCGGGTTTGGATTTATAGGAGCCATTCCCGTGGCCCGTACATTGAATCCATATACGCATACTGATTGGGAAGGAACAGGTGTTTACCCCGATATCCCTGTTTCTTCGGATGAAGCACTCAAGACAGCGGAAAGGTTATTTTTTAAAGAAGAGATAGGCAAAGCAGGAACTGTGATCAAAAAGAGACAGTTGGAATGGACAATGAAAGATCTTTTGGCTTCTCAATCAGACGAGATACAAGACTCTCAGTCCTTAGTCTTATACACCGGCAATTACACAGGAGGGTTGATTTTTTATGTGCAGGGGCACTATTTGTATTGCAGAAATAAAGAAAGAGGAAACAGGATATTTAAGTTGAAGCATATCGAAGGGAACGAATTTGTTCTGGACGACAGAAATGAAATACAATTTGTAAAAAATGAAAGCGGAAAAGTAACTGGGTGCAGGGTATTTGCCAGCAGCGGTGAGGAGCGCGACAAAACAAAAGAATAAGTTGTTTCATCGAATAAGCATTACCGTTATATTCTATTTATTGTGGAAATAGAAATTAAAAGGCAGCTCAATAAATCCTTTCTCGCTACAAATTTTGAAAGTCGCACAGATTAATACAAGTTCATATTCAGGATAAAATGTGCGATATCTGCAAGAAATTACTTTCAGCTGCGCTTTTTCAATTCTTTCATAAAAATAAATTGGGAGTTTGTATTCAAAATCAAACACCAGTTGTATCGGAAACGGGCATTTTGGTAATGCAAGCAAAAAATAAATAATTGACTTACAATTCATTTAAGCTCTTGCCGAATCCACGGAATCTATTTTTCGCCACAGTGAAATGAATGCCCGCTGAACAATGTCCTCTGCATCATCCTTATCTCTCACGATAGAAATACTGTACTGCAACAGTGCTGCATAATATTCGTAGAATAATTTCTTAAGTTGATATTTATTGTTGTGTTCTAAAGCCAAACCGCCAGAATATTTTGTCAGCTTAAATCTAAATACTTTTTTAGTCAGACGACTGAAATGGGAATAACCCCCATTTATTGTAAAGAAATTTTTCGAATTAGCCTTCTGCGGAATAGTGAAAGAAACAATTAAACTTCAATAATTGACACTGTTAGAATCGAACTCCAAAGCTCATAAAATAAAACTGGATTAGATTTCAAAACCTCAAAATACAATGTTCAATAATTAGAAAATGCTATAAAATCATGGATTAATGAGTTCGCTAATTTTCCCTTTCTGGCTACGTGGTAAAGCTGTTAAAGACTTTTCTTTAGCGGTTTTTTGTTTTTTAGTTTTTGAAAAAGAAAGTTTCTCGTTATTCATTAGATCCTCAAAATTATCCTGTAACAATTCTATAATGATGTTCGTAGTACCATAAACTTTCTGCTATGAAAAGAATATTTGTTGTTGTTTTTGTATTTCTATGTTCTTTGCCGCTATTGGCTCAACGAAAACAATAGAAGAGCTAACGAGAAAGTATGATATTCCCGGCATACATCTCGTTTGTATTCTGACAGTGCTTTTTTATGATGCATCAAAGCACCCCACATAAACAATTGATGAACCAAATAACCAATTACCCTCAGCGGAGAGGAGTATATAAAAAAACCCCTTCATGGAAGGGGCTTGACTCGTCCGGAAAAAAATCAGTTTATAATTAACTATTGATGGCCGTCAAATTTTTAATTTCATTCTTGATCCGGTCCGGTCGTATATCATGATTGTCTAAACACGTGCCGGTAAATTAAAAGCCTGGTGTCCAGCCATCTGTTTAAAAACTGAAACAATACATTTTCCTGAAAAGGGATTTTTACTCTCGTAATAAAAAGGAACTGCAGAAACATTCAAGGGACGCCAGGGATGCCGGGTTAATTGATGGGAATGCTAAAAGAAATAGTCTTTGGCGGAAGACACATCGTGCCTGTACACACCTGGTATGTCAGGGTACCCGTTAGCGCCGTTTTTGCCACTGCTTTTAATTTTATGGTCTGAATAAAATCCACTTTATCTGCGTATTGGTTCGCGCTGATGCCGGTAGCCGCATCCAACCATTTTTCCATCTTCCCTTCTTCCCGGATCCTTCCTTCTAAGGTCACGAGCGGATTTTTAGTGAAGTTAATTTTGGTAGGTACCGCGACCGCAGATGCGGGCTGCGCTTGCGAGTACACATGCCAGCCACTCTCCAGACTAACGGTCATGTGTATCTCAAACACCTTATCCCCGGTTTTTTTTGCGCTGTATGACCAGTGCGCGGGCTCTTGCGAAAAAGCCGCGGACACAAAACAAAAAAAATGAACGGCAAAAAATATTTTTTTCATAATTTTTTTTCAAAAAAAACTGGGTGACAGGAATGAAACCCAGGTTCGCAAAAAGCGGTACATGAGAAAATCAGTATAAAGACAATGAAATGCTCAAAAAGGACTACTCCGGTGTAGTCCTTTTTTGCCTGTTGGTTGTCTTATCATAATAAAACGATAGACACTCATGGAAGGAATTACCATTTTTACGCTGGATGGCACAGATAAAAAGATACTTCAGTTTGCTGTCGGGGAAATGACCAGGCACCCACGCATGTTCGAAAACCTTATCAATGTTGCTGTTGCCGAGTCGAGAAAGAATGAGAAAAAGATATCCGGTGCATCTGCAAAAAAGGAATTAAAAAAAGCAGCTGACTGCTGAATAATTTAAGAACTCGTGGGTATGTCACCCGCATCAGGCAGCGGTATCTACTGCAGCCTCTTTTTACAATCAAAAATGAATTTATTTTCCCATTTTTTTTAAAAGAAACTTTCTGCCGTCTTATCAGTGCAGGGAACAAAAAAAGCGGGGTTGGAAAACCTGGACAGAACAACTTGCCTAAAAAGGAATATACGGCGGAGGCAGCATTTAACCAGGAATGATGCAGCAGTGGTAAAGGGGAATTCAGATCGATCTCTTCAAAAAAAGAAATGGTGTCATCGGGGCATCCTGCTACGATGCCGGCATTGTCCATTCGTAATAATCTATAATCTGTTTTTTGCCATAGTTTGCCTATTGAATGTTTATTGGTAGTCCAATATGCGCTTATCAGACCATAAAAAAATGACTGCACTTGCAAATGTCTGATTCGCTGCTTATTTTGGGACGAAATTATATCCTTTAAAATTAAATTTTTTATGAAAAAACTCATTCTGTCCTTACCTGTGATCGCCTGTTTGTTTGTTTTAACGCCTTCCTGCAGTAAAAAGAGCAGCGGTGGTTCAGCCGCCTCATCATGCCAGATCATTACGATCCTTGATTCTTCCAGTAGTGGCAATACCATCTTCAACCTGACCTACAACAATAATGGCAAGGTCTCAACTATTCAAAATACAAGTGTTACCAATCCGACTACCGAAGTATTCACATATAGCGGAAATGATATTTTAATTACCACGACAGGGACGGGTAATGTGTTCGTTTCATCTGATTCCATCGTTACCAATAGCGCGGGGCTTATCACCTTCAGCCAGCTGGTAGATGCATCTTCTGACACGACCGTCTACACGTTCACGTATGACGGTAATAACGACTTGCTCAAACAGACCTCTCAGACTAACAGCGGAACCATTTCTACGAGCACCTTCACCTATACCAATGGCGATCTGACAAGCTCTAGCGATGGCACCAATACAACGACCTATTCCTATACCAATTCCAAACCTTCAGAGAATGGCGACTATATCCATATTTTCCAATTGTTCAATTACGGCGGACAGGCGATAAAGACCGCCCACCTGATCCAGAGCCTGACCGCAGGCTCGACGGTAGATAACTTTAATTATACTTTTGACAGCTCGGGGAAGATCACTTCACTCACGCTCACCTCCGGCGCTGTGGTTGAGACCGTCAGTTATCAGTACCAGTGCAACTGATCACCACATAAAATCTACGTGCCATATAACGGATACGTATAACCGAAAAAATAAAACAGACCGGGAAAAAGATCTTCCCGGTTTTTTTGTGCAGGTAACGTCAATGCATGACCAAATATGAATAAAGGCGGCACGTCGCTGGATTCAATTGTCGTTGCGCCATTAGAAATTAAGTGAGTGGTTTGCTGAAAAATAATTCTGTGTGATTTGTTTGCAATACTGACGGTCATGGATAACCAAAAGCCATTTAACCTGATTTTTCTGATAATATCCGGTCAATATCACCTGGTTTTAACTGATGCAATATTTTGAATATTTCAGGAAGAAAACTTTTGAAGGTTGGGTATAGTGACCGGTTGTTTTCATATTCCCTTATAAAAAAAGCAAGTCCAAATATTTAACAGCGGTTATGG